>CAUBKG010000028.1 GCA_958436475.1 uncultured Clostridia bacterium | reverse complement strand
ATGGGAGAGTTCCCGAGTGGCCAAAGGGGGCAGACTGTAAATCTGTTGCTTCTAGCTTCGATGGTTCGAATCCATCCTCTCCCACCAAAAAAGAAGCGCTCGCCGTCTCCCGGCGGGCGATTGTTTTTTTTTGGTGATGGAGGGATGTGAAGAGAACAGGGCGGCGCGCCGCAGCGCGTAAAAAGGCTGCCGGTGGCAGGCTTTTTAGCCCGCGGCTTGCGAATCCATCCTCTCCCACCAAATGGAGTAGACATCTAAAGTGTCTACTCCATTTTTTAATATTTATGCGGGCTTTTTGAACCCAAAGTTCAAATTGATTTGCCATAGCATTCAATTTTATAAAATGGCAAAATAAAGGTTTCATACGAGATGAAGCGGAGCTTCCATCTGATTTTTCAGGTAGGAGTCCCCGCTTTTTATTTTTCCATGATGGGTTTATATTTGTCTAAATGTAAACAATTTATGAATATTTTTTAAAAGTTGCATAAAACAGTGCAATTTTTATCCGATTTTCCCCTATTAGTGAAAAGACTTTTATCTTTATCACGAAAAAGGGAAGTGCTATAATGTATGTAAAAAAGATGTGTGGGTATGTCGTTTCAGCGGATATGCCCTATGCCTTGATAAAAGGCCTACTGGATTTCTATTCGCCGCCTACGCAGGAAAGCCGGAATTATAAGAACTGGATTGCGGTTCTGGATGTAAAAACCTGTTTGGAATGTCGATCCCGTCACGGTCAAATCTATCAGATGGATGAGATGCCCGACATAGATCCGCCGCTTCATCCAAATTGCCGGTGTGATATAAAACCGATGAAAGCGGTAGAAGCCGGATATGGAACGAAGGATGGTCAAAACGGCGCCGATTACTGGATAAAGTGTGTTGCGAGTTTGCCGAAGTACTACATTACAGAAGATGAACTTAGAGAACTTGGGTGGAGAAAAGGCAAATCGCCTGCTAAGTTTGCGCCGGGAAAAATGGTTACTATGGGAATTTACCAGAATCGAAACGGACATTTACCTGAAAAACCCGGACGGGTTTGGTATGAAGCGGACATCAATTATTACAGCGGAAGGCGAAATGGCCACCGTCTACTTTGGTCAAACGACGGGTTACTGTTTGTCACCTACGATCATTATGAATCATTTCTGGAGATCATTTAAAAGGAGCTGTACACCATGGAAAAAGAAAAAATTGTTACACTGGACTTAACCGGTTGCAAATACTTGGGGGAGATTCATCAAAGAATCAAAGAGGCTTTTGATTTTCCTGATTTTTACGGGGAAAACTGGGATGCATTTTGGGATCTTTTGCGAACCGAGTGTGATGCAGATAGAATCAATATATATGGAGAAGAGACCGTATCAGGAGAGCTGAAATCAAGCGTTGAAATGATAAATGAGGTTTTAAAAGAATTTCAGGAACACTGTGCAAAATACGGCGAGCAGATTGAAATAGAAATACTCAGTTAAGGGAAACCGGCTTCAGATATACTTTCCTATCATCTCGGTGCGGCATCTAAACCGTTCGCCCCTTCTAAAAAAAAGCGCTCGCCGTCTCCCGGCGGGTGATTGCTTTTTGGTGATGGAGAGGCACGATGAGAACAGGCGGCTTGCTGCCAATCCTTTTCGGGGTACGAGAGTTCCAATCCGCACTCTTCCCCATAGGCGCCAAGCACGCGCCGCGGTTCTTTTCTACACCGAAAGGAGTAAATCCCCATATGTTGTAAAAAACAGATATGATACTTGGATCCCGGCATGGGGCGTATTTTGGAGCTTTCACGAGGGGAGTATCCGCACATTCAGCGGATACACCTTATTTTTTACTGCATTTATGCACACAATGAAAGGAGGCGTTCCTGATGGAAAACTGGAAGCAAAAAGCGGGCCTGTTTCTAACAAGCCAGGCGGTCTCGCTCTTCGGTTCGTCGCTGGTCCAGTATGCGATTATCTGGTATATCACCCTGGAGACACAGTCCGGCGCTATGACCACCCTGGCGACCCTGTGCGGATTTATCCCGCAGGTGCTCATTTCCCTGTTTGCGGGCGTATGGGCGGATAAATACAGCAAAAAGCTGCTCATTATTCTGGCGGATGGCGCCATTGCCGTTTCGACCCTGATTATTGCCGTTTTGTTCCTGCTGTCATTCGATTCGATGTGGCTGCTGTTTGCCGTTTTGGCCATCCGCTCTCTGGGAAGCGGGATTCAAACGCCCACCACGACCTCGTTCATCCCCGAGATCACCCCGGAAGAGCATCTGATGCGGGTGAACGGCGTCAACACAACGATCCAGTCGGTCATGCTGATCCTGTCTCCGGCCGTCAGCGGGGCGCTGCTGGCCAACGTGGAGCTGGAATACATTTTCTTTATCGATGTCATCACGGCGGTGATCGGTATTTCAATTTTTTCGTTTGTGAAGGTGAGCCGTCAGAAACAGGAGCAGGGCAAGGTGGAATATTTTCGCTTCATCCGGGAAGGCCTGCGCTATACGAAAAATCACCGGCTGGTATCCCGGATGCTCGGTTATATGGTATTGGCCAACATCCTGATAGCGCCGCTCGCCATTCTGACTCCGCTGATGGTCACGCGGTCCTTCGGCGCGGAGCCGTGGTATCTGACGCTGAACGAAATGGTCTTTTTCATCGGCAATATCCTGGGAGGGGTGCTGATGTCCTCCTGGGGCGGCTTTCCAAACAGGATCCAAACGATCGGGCTTGGCTGCCTCGGCTGCGGCGCGCTTTCCGTCCTGATGGGGTTTCCCTTCCCGTTTGCCGTGTATCTCGTGTGGATGGGTCTGACCGGCATCACAATGCCGATGTTCAACACCCCCTTCATCACGCTGTTCCAGGAGCATGTGGACCCCGATAAGCAGGGAAGGGTGTTTTCGCTGATCTCCGTCGTCACCGGAACGGTCATGCCTCTCGCCATGGTGCTGTTCGGGCCGCTGGCGGATTTCGTGAGGATCGAGTATATCCTGATCGTCACAGGAATCCTGTTTGTGATCGGGACCGTTTTTCTGCTCAAAGACAAGGTGCTCAAAACGATAGTGCAGGTGAAAAAGACGCCGGGAAACGATCCGGCCGCCTGATTCGGAAGATGGATACGCCGGCCTTCTTATGGTTTGAAAGGCCTCATACGGCTTTCGCCTTGTATTCCGTGCCCCATTCCACCATAGCGTCGAGCACGGGCTTCAGGCTGTATCCCGTTTCTGCTTCTGTTCTCCTGCGTGATGGACCGGAAGCCGTCCGCCCGCTTTTTAGCGGGCTTTTTTATATTAGCTCTTCAACCCGAAATGGACACAAACCACATCCGCCAGCTCTTCGATAGTCAGTTTGCCGCTGTTCACAAGAAAGGAATATCCCGCTTCCTCACACTGCTTGTTCACAGCGGCGGCAAATAAAGCGTCTCGTTCCATCCAATTGCGAAAGGCCTGTTCCTTATCGCTGCATCCTTCCAAAACAGAATGGATCCAGCCCCGCTGGCTGTAGTGGGAAACCTGAAATTCCTTTTCCGGCGTTATGGCGATATACCGGCCGCGCGGCAGGTTCCGCCGTTTCATGAGATAGGGCAGATATGCCGCCCCTTCGGTAATGACGGCTTTATCGTTCCCAATCCTTTTCAGGTCGTCCATCAAAAAATCGATGATTTCTTCATAAAGCAAAAGGGCCTCTCTGCACTGGTGGAGCGGTTCCCGCATCCAAGTTTCTTCCGGGGCCCTTTCGGCCTGCTTTTTGCATATCTCTCGATTCATCGATGCGCCGCGGCTGATGTAGCTTTCCAGTCGGTCGTCCGCCTTGAAATAGCGTAAGCCGTATTTAGCCGAGAGGATTTCCGCCACAGTGCTTTTTCCGCTGCAGGGAGAACCTCCGATAATATATATTTGTTCCATATATTGTTCCCTTCATTTTAAATCCCAATCAATAATGGATGTTACCATCAGTCTATCATAATGCCCGTGCGATTTCCATAAGGGGCGCGGGAAAAAAGGGGGCGGCGCTGCTTTCCTGCACCGTGGAAGGTTACTCAAAAATTTTTATCCTTGTACACCGAGGGCAAAATACCCCTTGACTTGGAGTTCACTCCAAGGAGTACACTGTGCTTGCAAGCAAAAAACCAAACAAAAGCAAAGGAGCGTTTGCATATGAGCTTTCAGATGTATGTCCCCACGAGAATATTGTTCGGCGCGGGGGAACTCGGCCGCCTGCACGCGCAGGCGTTTCCCGGCCATAAGGCCATGCTCGTGATTTCCAACGGAAAATCCACGCGGGAAAACGGCTACCTTGCGCGCACGGAGCGGGAGCTGCAGGAAGCGGGCGTTGGAACGGCGGTTTTCGACCGGGTCCAGCCGAACCCCTTAAAATCCACCGTCATGGAAGGGGCGGCCTTTGCCCGGGAAAACGGGTGCGATTTCATTGTGGCGCTGGGCGGCGGCAGCGTGATGGACGCTTCCAAGGCCATTGCCGTTATGGCGGTCAATGAAGGCGACCTCTGGGATTATATCGGGGGAGGCACCGGTAAAGGACTGGTCCCCGAAAACACGCCGCTTCCCATTGTTGCCATTACCACCACCGCGGGCACCGGCTCGGAGGTGGATCAATGGGGCGTTATCACGAACGAGGAGACGCATGAGAAAATCGGGTTCGGCGGCCTCGATTCCCTGTTCCCGGTGCTGGCCGTGGTCGATCCGGAGCTGATGAAGAGCGTGCCGCCCGAATATACGGCCTACCAGGGCTTCGATGCGCTGTTCCACAGCGTGGAGTGTTATATTTCCGCGGCGGCAAACCCCATGTCCGATATGTATGCGCTCACCGCCGTTGAACACATCGGGCGGTATCTCGCCCGCGCGGTGAAGGACGGAGGCGATAGGGAGGCGCGCGAAGCGGTCGCCTTTGCGAACACCCTTTCGGGCGTGGTGATGACCGTCAGCTCCTGTACGAGCGAGCATTCCATGGAGCACGCTATGAGCGCCTTTCACCAGGAGCTGCCCCACGGCGCGGGGCTTATCATGATTTCCAGGGCGTATTACACCTGGTTCATCGAGCGGCATGCGTGCGACGAACGGTTTATCCGCCTGGCGCAGGCCCTCGGCAGGAAGGACGCCGCAAAGCCGATGGATTTTATCGAAGCCCTTGCAAGGCTTCAGGAAGACTGCGGCGTGGCAAAGCTCAAAATGTCGGATTACGGCATTGTGCCGGAGGAGTTCCCCGTGCTGGCCCGCAATGCGCGCGAGACGATGGGCGGCCTGTTTTCGAGCGACCGCGTCCCGCTCGATGAAGCGAGCTGCGCGGGCATTTATGAAAAATCTTACCGCTGAGAAAAGGAGAGGGAGGCAAAAAAACATGAGCAAAAACGTTTTGATTCTTTCCAGCAGCCCAAGAAAGGGCGGAAATTCCGACCTGCTCTGCGACCGTTTTGCAGACGGCGCGCGGGAAGCGGGAAACTACATAGAGAAAATCAACCTATGTGAACAAAAAATAGGCTACTGCCTCGGCTGCGGCGCCTGCTCGGAACGGGGCCGGCCCTGCCCGCAGAAGGACGACGCGGCTTTGATCATTCAAAAAATGATCGAAGCCGATGTGATCGTGCTCGCCACCCCCGTGTATTTTTACACCATGAGCGCGCAGATGAAAACGCTCATCGACCGCGCCTGCGCCCGTTACACCGAAATCCGGGATAAGGAGTTTTACTTCATCGTCACCGCAGCCGATACGAGCCGGGAGGCCATGGAGCGCACGCTGGAGGGCTTCCGCGGCTTTACCGACTGCTGTCTGCCGAACCCGAAGGAAATGGGCGTGATTTACGGCACGGGCGCCTGGAAAAAGGGAGATATCAAAAAGCGCCCGGCCATGGAGGAAGCCTATCGGATGGGCAAAAACGTATAGCGTTTTCGCGCGGCTTCTGCTACAATGCAGGGGGGAGATGAAACAGATGACCATTGCACAAGTGAGCAGAAAATACGATATTTCGGCCGATACGCTCCGGTATTATGAGCGGGTGGGCCTGATCCCTCCCGTGGGGCGCACGGCGGGAGGCATCCGGAATTATACGGAAAGGGACTGCGGCTGGGTCGAATTCATCAAATGCATGCGCGGCGCGGGTCTCCAGGTGGAGGCGCTCATCGAATACGTCGCCCTGTTTCAGCAGGGGGATGAAACCGCGGGGGCGCGCAAGCAGATATTGATCGAACAGCGCGGGAAGCTGCTCCGGCGCATGGAGGAGTTGCAGCGTTCGCTCGACCGCCTGAACCGCAAGATCGAACGGTATGAGCAGACGCTCGCCCCTGCCGAGCGGGAGCTGAGGGAATAAGAATAGAAGCCGCGCCGCCGGGATTCCCGGCGGCGCGGTTCCTATTGAAAACTAATTTTTTTCGCTAAAATACAGATTGAAAAAATAGAAAAATATAGTAAAATAAATAAAAGCAGCGTTTTTCGGCATAGGCTGACGCGCGATAGGGAGAAAACGGTTTTGGAAGATAAAATTCCCTTGATACTTGGTGAAAAGCCTCGGCATACGGCAGTATGCCTGCGTTTTTCACCTGCGTCTCAAAAAAATTTTTTGTCTTACAAAACTGCGTTGCACCTGAAAACGAGCTGTTTTTACGTCAGAATGTGCCCGAAAAGGGAAGCAATACTGACGTATTGCAAGCTTTGAGGGTGCATTATGGCGGGAAAAGAGCCGTTTCTCAGGCGATTTATCCCTATCGCGCGTCAGCCTAAGCCCAAAATTACCTGTAAAAGGTTACGGAAAATCAAGGGAGGAGTTAACATGATTGATTTCAACAACGCATCGTTTCTTAAACTGAAGCCCGTGGATCCCACAGCATACAACGGGATGATTGGCGGAATTCTCGTTCCCGGCGAGGAAGTGCTTTCCTCGTTCCAGTCTATCCGGGATGGCGTTGTGTTCACCTCAAAAAGAATCATTGCCATCAATGTGCAGGGCATAACAGGAAAAAAGAAAGATTTTACATCGCTTCCATATTCCAAAATACAGGCTTTTTCCGTGGAATCAGCCGGCGTGTTTGATTTAGACAGCGAGCTTGAGCTCTGGTTCAGCGGTCTCGGCAAGGTGAAGTTTGAGTTCGTTTCGAAGGCCAACGTAAATGAAATCTGCAGTATGATCAGCCAAAGAGTGTTATAAAAACCAGATTGGAAAAAGGAATCCTTCGTGCTTGCTTGCACATTCCCTCCGGAAACGCTATGATGGTAGCAGAAGGCGGCTTTCGGGGCCGCCGAATGGAACCGTGTGGGCTCGAAGGAGGCGCTTTTCATGAAGAAAAGAAAACAGCACTCACCTGCGGCGGCCCGGAAGGGACGAATGGATATTGTTATGCGGCTGGGTCTGGTGGCTGCGGCGTCCGTCATCATGGCGGTGAATATCAAAAGCTTCGTGGAGGCGGGCGGGCTGTTTCCCGGCGGCTTCAACGGGCTCACCCTGCTGCTCCAGCGCAGCGCCGCCCGGTACTTAAACCTTTCGCTGCCCTTTTCCCTCATCAATTTTCTGCTCAACGCCGTGCCGGCAGCCGTCAGCTTCCGGCTGATCGGAAAACGCTTTACCGCCTATTCCTGCCTCATGATCGTGCTGACGAGTATTTTGACCGATGTCATCCCGTCCATGCCCATCACGAACGATGTGCTGCTCATCTGTATTTTCGGCGGCATCATCAGCGGCTTTTCCATCAGCCTGTGCCTGCTCGGTGGGGCAACCAGCGGCGGCACCGATTTTATCGCGGTGGCCCTTTCGGAACGTCTCCATGTGGATGCATGGAATTACATCCTTCTCGGCAACGCGGCGATGCTCGTGGTCGCCGGCCTATTGTTCGGCTGGGATAAGGCCCTTTATTCCATCATTTTTCAGTTCGCCTCCACGCAGGTGGTCCGCCTGCTCAACCCGCGCTATAAGCGCACCACGCTTTTCATCATTTCTGACCGTTCGGAGCAGATTTACGAGCGGATCAAGGATTCCACCCACCACGGCGCCACGCTGTTCCATGGTACGGGGCTGTATAACGGCGAGCCCCGGAGCATGATTTATTCAGTCATCTCTGGAGATGAAGCGAAAAAGGTGACGAAGCAGGTGCGCGAAGCTGATCCGCACGCGTTTATCAACATCCTGAAAACCGACCAGGTCGCGGGAAACTTTTATCAGCGCCCGCACGACTGAGAACATGCGCCGCAGGCGTTCGGGAGGGCTAACAGCCTTCCCTGGGTAATCCCGTCACAAAAATAGGTATTATTAAAAATAAAAGCTTTTCTGGCCTTTTTTAGTAGGATATGGTAGTATATTTGTAGCCACAAATATTACCAGTTCTTTTGGTTGAGAGGAAGGTCGGAACAATGAAGTGGTATCAGAAAACGTGGGTATGCGTCCTGCTGCTCGTGTGTTTCCCGCCCGCGGGAATCCTGCTTGTGTGGAAATTTCACGGCGGCTGGGCAAAGGCGGGTAAAATCACGGCGACGGTTCTCTCGTCCCTATGGCTGCTGATTATCATCGGCGCGGCCTCTGCGGAGCCGAGCCCCGCGCCGGAGAGCGTTGTTCTGCCGGAGGTGCAGGAAGCGCTCGATATCGGCGAGGAACGGGAGCTCGTGCTGGAAGTAAAGCCGGAAAACGCGCGAACCGCAGGGCTCACGCTCCACAGCACGGATGATACGGTAGCATCCATCCGCTGGAAGGATACGTCCCGCTCGGCGTGCATCGTCCGGGCGGCCGGCGAAGGGGATGCCTTTGTTTCCATCGAGTATAACGGAACCGCCGTGAGCAGCCGGGTAAAGCTCACGGTGGAGGATAAAGCACTGTGGGAGCAGGTGCAGGAGGTCATCCGCCGGATCGATGGGATCGGCGAGGCGGGAGAGGCCGGCGAAGAAACCCTCCTCGCGGCGCGCAGGCTTTATCAGGAGCTGCCCGCCAAAGCGCAGGCGAGGGTAACCAATTATGCCGCTCTGGAGCGGGCCGAGCAGGCTTTCCGGCAGCAGCAGGAAAGCCGCCGGAGGGTGGAAGAAGCGGAAAAGGCTATCGGCGCGCTGGGAAGCATCACAGAGCAGAGCGGCGATGCGATTGGACAGGCGCGTCGGGCATATGATTCGCTTTCGGAGCAGGAAAAGGAGCAGGTTTCGAACCGCACCGTGCTGACGGATGCGGAAAAGAAGCTGGCAGAGCTGAAGCGGCAGGCGGAAAAACAGGCCGAGCTGCAAAAACAGGCGGAGCTGAAAAAGCAGCAGGAGGCCGCGGGTTGGGGCAGCAGCGGCAGTTCCGGGGGAAACGCGGAAAACTTCAACACCTATGATATTCCCGAACAGCAAAACACCCAGCAGTATGTGCTGAATACCAACACGAAAAAATTCCATAAGCCCTCATGCCGTGATGTAAAGAAAATCAGCCCTAAAAATTACTCCACCGCCGCCAGCCGCGAAGCGGCGATCCGTATGGGATATTCGCCGTGCGGGCACTGCCATCCATAAAAAACAGCCGCGAAAGAACCGGGATGATAAGAACCCTCACGCAGGGGGTATCGCATTCGACTGCGGATTTTTTATTGCGAAGCAATAAAAAACCGGGAGTTATCCGCCGGGCTTCCTTGCAAAGAAAGGGGCCATCCTGTATAATAGATAAGAATTTTTTGTCATAAGAGGCGGGGGACGAATGAATCAGATCGGTTTTGATAATGAAAAGTATCTGCGCATGCAGTCGGAGCATATCCGGGAGCGTATTTCCCAGTTCGGCGGTAAGCTGTATTTGGAGTTCGGCGGCAAGCTGTTCGACGATTACCACGCCTCCCGCGTGCTTCCCGGCTTCCAGCCGGACAGTAAGCTCAAAATGCTCCTTCAGCTGAAGGATCGTGTGGAGGTCGTGATCGCCATCAATGCGGGCGATATCGAAAAGAGCAAGCTGCGCGGCGATCTCGGCATCACCTATGACCTGGATGTTCTGCGGCTGATTGATGAATTCCGCGGCATCGGCCTGTATGTGGGGAGCGTCGTGCTCACGCAGTTCCAGGGCCAGCCGGTGGCAGAGGCGTTCCAGAAGCGCCTGGAAACGCTGGGGGTAAAGGTTTACCGCCATTATCCCATCGACGGTTACCCCTCGGATATCGCAAAGATCGTGAGCGATGAAGGCTACGGCAAGAACGAATACATCGAAACCAGCCGGGAGCTGGTGGTGGTTACCGCGCCGGGGCCCGGAAGCGGCAAAATGGCCACCTGCCTTTCCCAGCTCTACCATCATCATAAAAGGGGCGTCCGGGCGGGCTATGCCAAGTTTGAAACCTTCCCCATCTGGAACCTGCCGCTCAAGCATCCGGTCAACCTCGCGTACGAGGCGGCCACGGCCGATCTGAACGACGTCAATATGATCGATCCCTTCCATCTGGAAGCTTACGGCACCACCACCGTGAATTACAACCGCGATGTGGAGATTTTCCCGGTAGTCACGGCCATGATGGAAAAAATCTCGGGCGAATGCCCGTATAAATCGCCCACCGATATGGGCGTGAACATGGCGGGCAACTGCATTATGGACGACGGTGTTGTCCGCGCCGCGTCCTGTCAGGAAATCGTGCGGCGGTATTACACCGGCTTATGTGACCACCGAAAGGGGCTCGTGAGCGAGGAGGTCGTCTTTAAGCTGGAGCTGCTGATGAAAAAAGCGGGCATCACCGTGCACGACCGCGCCGTGATCGCCCCGGCGCTCCAGAAGGCGGCCCTCACCGGCGCGCCTGCGGCGGCGATGGAGCTACCGGGAGGCGAAATCGTTACGGGGAAAACCTCCGACCTGCTGGGCTCTTCCGCGGCGCTGCTGCTGAACGCCCTCAAAACGCTCGGCGGCATTCCAGACGATATCCATCTCATTTCTCCCACCATCATCGAACCCATCCAGCACCTGAAGGTAGACCATCTCGGCAACCGCAACCCCCGCCTGCATACGGATGAAATCCTGATCGCCCTTTCCATCTGTGCGGCGAACGATGCAAAGGCCGAGCTTGCCATGGAGCAACTGAGCAAGCTTCGCGGCTGTGAGGTGCATTCTTCCGTTATCCTTTCCCCGGTGGATGAAAAGGTTTTCCGGCGGCTCGGCGTCAATATCACCTGCGAGCCGAGGTATCAGAGCTGAATGATGCAAATAGGCAAAATAAACGGCAGGCCCCTTTGGACCTGCCGTTTTCATATGCTTTTTGATGTTAGGAGCCCAGAAAGGAATCTTCCGGGTCCGGCTCGCTGCGGTAGCGGCTGAGTTCTTCGTAAGCCGCGGCGAAATCCCCTTCCGAGGGCGCGAGCAGCAGGCCCGCGAGTAGGGCGCCCACCACCTGGGGCATCTGGAAGCGCTTCGTGAGCAGGCCGAACAGCTTGGTGCTCAGGAGAATAAGAGCAACGTCGAATAAAAAACGGTAACTTTCCATATGGGTTCCTACCTTCTCAATTGGCATCCCGGAGCACGGCGGCATGAACCGCGCGGCTTCCGGAAATATTTTTGGTGTTATCCATGCGCCGCTTCTCCGGCGGGCTGCGGCGCAGAGCTGAAAAAGCGCCGGAGGGCGTCGGAAAGCCGGGCGGTATCGTCATAGCCGAGCTGATAGGCGCGCCGGAGGTTTTCCGGTTTTTTCTCGAAGCGGCTGAGGCCGAGCGGCTTTTCCGGGGCGATGACGAGAGCGGTTCCGTCTTCTTCCAGCTTTTGGATATAGGCGCACGTTTCGTTGTACACCTCATGCCTTTTTTCGAGCGCGCGGATCATTTGGGGGTACTTTCGGTACCGGCGCCGGTAAAAAGAGCGGCCTGGCTCCGGAGGCTTTATGAATTCCGGCTCTCTGGTGCGCACCACCACGAGGCGGTCGCAGCCGTCCGCCAGCGCGCGCTTCACGGGGATAGGGTCGGACGCGGCGCCGTCCAGATACATGCGGCCCCCGATCTCCACCATCGGGGAGAACACGGGAATGGCCGAGGAAGCGCGCAGCACGATGCTGTCGCACCGCATCGCTTCCTTGCCGAAATAGGCGGGGAGGCCGGTTTTAACATCCGTCACCCCGGCGACAAATTCGCAGGGAGAGCGCAGAAAAGCCTCATAATCGAACGGGTCGAGCCGGGAGGGGATCTCATCGAAGATAAAATCCATGCCGAAGACCGAGCCGGTTTTTATATAATTTTTAAGGCCGACATAGCGGCTGTCTGTTACATACTGGGTGTTGATGCGGAAATTCCGGCCCCGCTGGCCGGAAACATAGGAAACGCCGTTGCACGCCCCCGCCGATACGCCGATCACATAATCGGCCATAAGGGAAAAGTCGGTCAGGCAGTCCAGCACGCCGCCGGTATAAAGCCCGCGCATACCGCCCCCCTCGAGAACTAGTCCTATTTTCATCATTTTCACGCTTCTTTTTAAAAGATTGTTACCATAATATCAAACTTTTTCGGAGCTTTCAAGCGGGTAAGCGCTGCGTGCACGCGTATGAGGTTCGTCCGAAAGGGAAGCTATCCCGCGCTTTCGGGAAAAAGGTGGTATATTCCATACAAATTTATAGGAAAAGCCTCGTGCGTTTATGGAGGAATAAACGAAAAAAGTTATTTTTTTGGTCATGCGGACCGGGAACAGCCCATATGGCTATTTTTTTGGCGCATGCGGTCTCTCCGAGGCCGCATGCGCAGAGATTTTAGGTCCGTTGCCCGTGCAGCGGGCAATTTATAAAAATAATACCCGCGGCAAAAAAGGAAAATGCCTCGGGCGGTATTGTTCAAAAGAGGCTGAGCTGTTCTGCATCCGGCTCCCGCCGCGGGGGGAGAACCGTTTCACGGGAAAACAGTCCGTTTGGAATATCCGCGAGGAAGGGCGAGGCCTCTCCCGCGCCGGAGAGGATCAGCTCATCCCTTGCGCGGGTCATGCCCACATAGAAGAGCCGGCGTTCCTCCGGCAGGTCGCAGGGGCGGTGTGCGGCCTCGAGCGGGATATTTTCCTTTTTCACGCCGCAGAGAAATACCACCGGGAACTCGAGCCCTTTTGAGGCATGGAGCGTCATCACCCGCACCGCGCCCGATTCATATGCCCGGCCGGAAGCCCGGCGCACGTCGCCTTCTTCCCCCAGAAGGATGCCGCGCAGGAAGGCGGGCATATCGCCGGAAAATACAGAACAGTTCAGCAGCCGTTCATATTCCGGCTGCTGGAGGAGCTCCAGCTCTTCGCCGAGCTGTTCCAGCAGCGCGCGGGGCTTTTTATGCAGCTCCGGCTGGAAGCGCCCGGCGGCCTCCCAGAATGGCTCGAGGGGCGCACAGCCGGCCAATTCCTCCCGCAGAGCCGAAAGGGTGGGGGAGGGAGATTTCCGGCAGAAACGCTCTGCATGCTCCACGAGGTCGGTGGGCACGTTCCAGAGATACCTGAGCGCGGCGTGGAGGCCTGCCGTATCTCCCATATCGCAAAGAAAGCGGAAGAATCCGAGCGCGCCCTGCACCGCCTCGTTCAGGAGGTAATCCTCCCGGCCGGATACGATGCACGGGATGCTTTCGTGCCGAAGGCATTTTTCCACCAGCTCCGCGCCCCGATGGGTGCGGCACAGCACGGCGATATCGGAAAAGGAACGCGTTTCACGGGAATCTTCCCGGGAGGCGGACTGTGCTTCGAGCATATCCATTCCCCCCACCATGCGGCTGATTTCATGCGCGATGAACACGGCCTCCGCAAAGTCGCCCGGCGCATGGCAGAAACGCACCCGACCGCCGGCGGGACGGAACGCTTCGAGGCGGCGGGGAGCGCCTTCGTTCTTCGAGATCATGGGCAGGGAGCAGGAGAGAATTTCGGGAGCGCTCCGGTAATTCCGGAGCAGGCGTATGATGCAAAGCTCGGGCAGCTCCGCCGCAAGGCGCTCGAAGCACCGGGCGGAGGAACCGCGGAAGCCGTAGATCGCCTGGTCGGGGTCGCCGATGACGAACAGGCTTTTGCCGCCGCGGCTCCAGGCCCGCACGAGGCGGTATTGGATTTCATTGATATCCTGAAATTCATCCACCAGCAGGTGGGAAAAAGAGCGCCCGGCGGCGGGCTTTTCCAATGCGCGGAGCAGCAGGTCGTCGAAATCGTATGCTCCGGCTTCCCGCTGCAGACGGCAGTAAGCTTCATACGCTTCCCTCGGAAAGTCCGCTTCCCCGGCGGCCCCGTTTTTGATGCGGGAAACCTCCCGAAGCAGCGCGCGCGGCGAGCCTTTGAAACCGAGATCCGCCAAAGCCCGTTCCGCGAGGCGGAGCGCATCGGCTTCCCCGAGCAGGGAAAGGCCGCGAAGCTCGTCCGTAAGGAGGCGCAGACAAATGGAATGGAAGGTGCCGACCGTAAGCGACGAAGCGGCCCGTTTGCCGAGCCGGCTCTGAAGGCGTTCGCGCATTTCGTCCGCCGCAAGGTTCGTGAAGGTCACGGCGGTAATTTCCGAAGGCTTCACGCCCCGCTCCTCCACGAGATGGGCAATGCGGGAAACGAGCGTTTTGGTTTTTCCGGTACCCGGCCCCGCGATAACGGCCGCGGCGGGCGCGCTGGTTTCCACCGCTGTTTTCTGCTCGCAGTTCAGGGCTTCCGCCGCCGGGACGGCTTCTTCTGGCAATGCCTTTTCTTCCGCGCGTTTCTTTACGGGCGCGCGCTTCTTCCCGGCTTTGGGCGCGGGGCCGCTCGCCCCGCCGAACATGGAAAGCTGGCCGTTATATTCTTCGATTTCCGCGGGGCTCAGTAGGGTGATGGTGCCGTAAGCGCCGTCATATCCGGGGCTGCGCTCCACGCGCCCTTCGCGCAGGCGGCGGATTCCCTCTGCTACGCACGGCCCCGCCGTCTGTTCGATCTGCTCGGGAGAGGCCTCGCGCAGGATATAAAATTCGGGCCCCACTTCGCGGAGCAGGCGGGCGTAACGCTCCGACGTTTTTTTGCTTGCGGCGGATACGCCCGTGGAGGCGGCGATTACCTCGGGTAGGGGAGCGAGGCTCTGGAAGGGCGGGGCATTTTCCGGACGGAAGCCCAGAGGCCGGTCTGCCAGCTCCTCCACGCGGTGCTGCACGCCGATGGTGATCTTTTTGCCGCACACGGGGCATTTTCCGCCGAAGCCTTCCGTTTCCGCAGGGGTGAGGCAGAGGGAGCAGTTCCGGTGGCCGTCCAGATGGTATTTTCCTTCTTCGGGGAAAAATTCAATGGTGCCGCCGAAGCCCTCGCCGGTTTGTATCGCGTGGGAAAGCTCCCCGAAGGAAAGCCCCGCTTCGATGAGATTTGCCTCCCGGCCGAGCTTCGAGGGGGAATGCGCGTCTGAATTGGAGACGAGGGTGAAGCGGTCGAGCGCCGAAACCATCCAGTTCATGGGCGGGTCGGAGGAAAGGCCGGTTTCCACGGCGTGGATGTACGGAGTCAGGTCTTCAAAGCATTCTTCTATGGTATCGAACCCCGAAAACGCGCCGAACAGGGCGAAATGAGGCGTCCAGATATGGGCGGGGATGAAAACCGCCTCGGGGCAGGCTTCGAGGGTGATTTCCAGAAGGTCGCGGCTGTCGAGCCCTAGGATCGGGCGCCCGTCCGAATGGATGTTGCCGATCGCCTCGAGCTTTGCCGCGAGGGCATCCGCCGCCTCAATCCCGGGCAGAAGGATCACATTGTGCACCTTGCGCGTTTTGCCGTTCTTTTTATAAATGGAGCTGATTTCTCCGGAAAGCACGAAGCGGGGCGCGGCGCCGTCTCCTGCGCCGGAGGGCAGGCGCGCATCCTCCCGCAGGGTGTAAAGCCCCTCTTCGGCGGGCACGAGGAATTCTTTTAATTCGGCGCGCCAGGCGGGGTGGGTGAAATCCCCCGTGCCGATCAATCCGATCCCCTTCTGCCGGGCGGACAGATCGAGATGGATGAGGTCGCAGTCCCGGCTGGTGGCGCGGGAATATTTTGAATGGATATGCAGATCCGCGAGGTACATGGCGGGTTTCCTCCCCCGTAAATTATGTTGTCACTATTATACCCCGGACGGAACCGCAGAGCAACAAATTTGACGCAATATGGAAGAAAGTGCCGAACGAAGGCGTTGCCGCATCCCTCCTGATCCGCTATACTGAGAGATGAAAATACCGCATGATAGGGAGGAAACGAATGTGAAACGGATGACGAAGCGCACCGAACACGGAACCTATGAAATTTCCGGCGAATTCCTCACGCCGGGAGAAGCGGGCTGCGAGGGTGCGGCCGCGGAGAAGCTGGCGCGGCTGGAGGAGCTCTGTGAAACCCTATGCCGCCGCCGGGAAGAATGCGCCTCCCTGCTCGAAGAGCTGCGAAAGAAGGGAAAAACGAATTCCTACCGCTTCCGCGAAGCGATGGGAAACAAGGGGTTTACCCAGCAGGTGATCGGATATCTCAAGGATTTCGGCCTTTTTCCCGAGGAAGAAAAGTGACCGCCCGAGCTGAAAACGCCCGGACAGGTTGGATTCAGAAAACAGATAACCCGCTATGGTACCCTTGTACACCGAGGGTACGTTCCGTTCAGTGCCATAGCGGGTCATTGTTTTTGGTCAACGTTTTTTCGAGACGCTCCACCGGCAAGAGAGCCCGCCTTTTGTTGCAGGCTTTCCCGCTTTCTGGTTTGAACGCCCCGCCGCAGGGCCATACTACCGGTAAGGAGGAGAGGCGTGATGAAATCAAAACAGCATAAGAAATGGGAAACCTGGAACACGTTTATCAGCACGCTGCTGACGGCGCTGATCGCCTTCGGCTGGATCGGCCTCCTGCTTTCCGGCTCACTGGCGGTTCCGCCCGCGGGCAGCAGCGCGGTATCCGGCGGACAGGAAAAAAAGACGCCGGAAAGCCGCAATTTCCTGCTGATCGGCGGCAGCCGGGAGGATGGGATCGCCATAGCCCTGCTGCGCCTCGATACGCGCAGCCGGATGATGTCGCTCAGCATGCTTCCCCCCGAATGGGAAACGGAATACAAAGGCCGGCGCGCCACCCTCAACGGGCATTATTCCTATGGCGGCGCCCGGTATCTATATGAATGCGTGAAGGAAACGATTGTGCCGGCAGACGCTTACGCGGCCATCGGAAAAAACAGCATCGCCGCAGTGATCGACCAGTTCGGCGGCCTTCCCGTGCACCTGCCCGGCGGCATCGAGGGAGAAACGGGAGTATTCTCCGAAGGGGTGCAGGTATTGAGCGGAGAGGATTCTCTCAGCCTGCTGGAGGCTTCCGAGTGGCCGGAGGGCATCCGGCAGAAACGCCGGGTACAGGCGCAGGCGGTCGCATCGTTCCTCAATGAATACGTTACCGAGAGAAACGTGGCGGCCGCTTACCACACCTTTCCCGCGCTCATCAACCTCGTGGAAACGAATCTTTCCATCACCGACCGTGAAACGCTTCGCCGCCTGTTCGAATGCATGACGCAGGAGGGAAGGGCCAAGTGCGCGGTGTACCCCATAGAAGGGGAGTATACCGAACGCGGAGGCGTTTTGTACTTTGAACCGGAAGAAAGCGGAAGGGCGGTGCTGGAGCTCTATCGCTGACGGTTCACACGAAGCATTCGTAAACGCCGAGCACCACCAGCAGAAGGGCGGAGCAGAGAGAGGCCGTGCGCCCGAACCGCCGGAAGATTTTCCTCTCCCCGAGCCACGGGCCCAGCAGCAAAAAGAGCACGGTGAAAGCAAAGGTGGCGCCGCTCGTATATGCGATACTGATCTCCGCGATGCTCGCTGCAATACCCATGCCGAGGTTGTTTGCCGTGAGGATGGCGGCAAGGGGGACTGCGGCCTTTGCGCTCAGAACGCCGCCCGAAGCGAAGCCGGGCGGCGTTTCCGTTTCCTTCATGCAAAGAAAGCGGGCTTCCCAGATTTTTTTGCATTCGTCCAGCAGAAACCAAAGCCCTAAGATAATCAGGACGGCGCCGCCGAGGCGCCCGGCGAGGGCGGGCGGGAACACGCCGGAAAGCAGGCGGCCGAACAGCATGGCCAGAAGGGTGCCGAGAGCAGTGATCAGGCTGATCACCGCGTTGGAGCGGAGGGGGATTTTGATATGCCGCATCCCGTAGGAGACCCCGATCGCGAGTGTATCGAGGTTGGCGGACAGACAAAACAGCACAACGGAAATGATTTGCATCAATGAAAACACCTCATCAGCAGGAACCGCCGGCGTGAGGGGAATAAGGCGGATCGCGGGGCCTTCTCTTCAAAATATAAATATCAGCATCGGGGCGCGGGGAAGCTTTGCTGAGCCGAGAAATGTAGTTGCAGGATTCGTTTCATCGGGCGTTTCGGCAAAAACCGGGGAGATTTTTATCCTCGAAAACCGGGTTCGGCCAGTACTCCGATGCCTGGTCATTACATAGTATTGAAGAGAACGGAAAATGGTGCGCCCGGCCGGAACATCCCCGGCCGGATTTGAATGACTAGATGAGGAGACACGAAAAATGAAAGAGGAGAATCAACGGAAATTCCCCGCGGAGGAAAAGGGGCTCACCACCCGGGAGGCGGAGGAATCGAGGCGGCTCCACGGTTCCAATACGCTTACGCAGAAAAAACGCAACGGATTTTTCCGCCAGTTCCTTGCAAGCTTCGGCGATCCGATCATCAAGGTGCTGCTCGCGGCGCTGGCCGTCAACGTGATTTTTTTGTTCCGCCAGTCCAGCTGGTATGAATCGGCGGGCATCGCGGTGGCGATTTTTCTCGCGACCTTTGTTTCCACCCTTTCGGAATACGGTAGCGAGTCGGCCTTCCTGAAGCTCCAGCAGGACGCCGCCCGCATCGAATGCCGCCTGAAACGGAACGGAAAAGTCGTTTCCTGCCCGGTGGGGGATATCGTCCTGCTCCAGGCGGGCGAACGCATCCCGGCAGACGGCATCCTTCTCTCCGGTGAGCTGATGGTGGACCAGTCTGCGCTGAACGGAGAAAGCAAGGAGGCGGAAAAGCGCCCCGGACCCGGGCAGACGGAATGGGACCTCCGCCATGCAGGGCAGCTGTTCAGCGGGAGCGTGGTATCCTCCGGTACGGGCGTTATGCTCGTGAAACGAGTGGGAGACCATACCTTCTATGGCCACATGGCGGGGGAAATGCAGGAGGAAACGAGGGAAAGCCCGCTGCGCGTGCGCCTCAACGGGCTGGCCGAATCCATCAGCCGGCTCGGGTATATCGCCGCGGTGCTGGTAGCGGGGGCCGATCTGTTCCACGCCATCGTGATCGACAACGGCTTCGGGACGGCGCAGATCGTCGCCCAGTTTCATAATTTTCCCGACCTCTTCGGCCACCTCGTGCACGCGCTGACCCTCGCCATCACCGTGGTGGTGGTCGCGGTGCCGGAGGGCCTGCCCATGATGATAACCGTGGTCCTTTCCTCCAACATGCTTCGTATGCTGAAGGACCATGTTCTGGTGCGCAAGCTCGTAGGGGTCGAAACGTCGGGGAGCCTCAATATCCTGTTTACCGATAAAACCGGAACGCTCACGAAGGGAAAGCTCTCCGTTACCAAGTTCATCGCGGGAGACGCCGCGGAATACGGCCGCCTGCGCGAGCTGCGGCGGAGCCCGGGGCTCTGCCGTTTCGTGGAGCTATCCTGCCTTTACAATAACGAAAGCGCCCTGTCGGGCAAGCGGGCCATCGGCGGCAACGCCACCGACCGCGCCCTGCTCGAATATCTCCTTCCGCTGAAAGGCGGAGGAGAAAGTTTCCGGGTGGCGGAGCGCATCCCGTTCGACAGCGCCCGCAAGTTTTCCTTTGTACATATCAAGGGCGAGGGGGAATACCGGCTGCTCAAGGGCGCGCCGGAAAAGATTCTGGGCGCGTGCACCCGGTATATTGATGCAGACGGCAGGGCAAGGCCCCTTACGAGTCTTCGCCAGCTCCGCACGCGGCTGGGGGAAATGACACGGGGAGCCGTGCGTGTGCTGGCGCTCGCCCTCTCCGATGCGCCTGTTTCCGGGGAAGGGGATTTTAAGAACCTCACCCTCGTCGGGCTCGTCGGCATCCGGGACGAGATCCGCCCGGAGGCGCGCCCCGCCATCGAAGAGGTGCAGGGAGCGGGCGTGCAGGTGGTCATGGTCACGGGAGATAACCGCGAAACCGCCGAAGCCATCGCGAGGGAAGCGGGCCTCGTGCGCGCGGGAGAGCCGGAACGGGTGATAACCAGCGGGGAAATGGCAAAGCTCACCGATGAGGAGCTGAAGCGGCGCCTGCCCTCCCTCCGGGTGGTAGCCCGCGCCCTGCCCACCGATAAAAGCCGGCTCGTGCGCATCGCACAGGAGCTGGATCTCGTTGTGGGCATGACGGGCGACGGCATCAACGACGCGCCCGCGCTCAAAAAGGCGGACGTCGGCTTTGCCATGGGCAGCGGCACGGAGGTAGCAAAGGAAGCGGGGGATATCGTGATCCTGGATAACAACTTCGCTTCCATTTCGAAGGCTATTTTATACGGGCGCACTATCTTTACGAGCATCCGGAAATTCATCATCTTTCAGCTCACCATGAACCTGTGTGCGGTCGGCGTTTCCATCATCGGGCCGTTTATCGGCATCGATACGCCCGTTACCGTGATTCAGATGCTGTGGATCAACATCATCATGGATGCGCTCGCGGGCCTCGCCTTTGCGGGAGAAGCCCCCCTACGGGAATATATGCAGGAAAGGCCGAAGCGGCGCGACGAGCCGGTGCTGAGCAGGGCTATGATGCACCAGATCGCCTGTATGGGCCTTTTCACGATTGTGCTGTGTACCTGTTTTTTGAAGCTCGAATGCACAAAGCAGATATTCCGCTTTTATGAAAACGAGGTCTATTTCATGACGGCCTTTTTCGCCCTGTTTATCTTCTGCGGGGTGTTCAACAGCTTCAACGCGCGCACGCCGCGCATCAACCTGCTCTCCCATCTCTCGGGCAACCCGATGTTTGTGGTGATTATGGCGGCGGTCACGGCCGTGCAGCTGCTGCTGATTTATTTCGGCGGCAGCCTGTTCCGAACCGCGGGGCTCACCTTCCGGGAGCTGATGGTGGTTACCGCGCTTTCCGCGCTGGTCATCCCGGTGGACGGCATCCGGAAAATCATCCTCCGGCGGCAGCGCGGCAAAAGGCAGGCAAAGCGGCAGGCGGAGATCATCTCCGGCTCCCGCGGGAAAAAGAGCCCGTCGGCCTGAAACAGAAAAGGAAGCCCATGGCAGCCGGAGGCCGCCATGGGCTTTTTCGTATCGTTTGGCGCTGCATTCCCGGCGCGCATTCCCCGCCCTGCGGTGCTCGGGCCGGGCGGATGCAGCAAAAATCCACCGTACCCCTGCCCGCGGAAAGAAAAAAGCGCATTCAGGTTTTATGCGGAAATCCACCGGTTCCTTACACAAACGGGATACAGCCGCCCGGCCAGGAAGGCGGCGAGGAGGATTTTGGCGGCGTCCCCGGGCAGGAAGGGAAAAACGCAGTAAACGAGGCTCGCAAGGAACGGCGTTCCCGTAACCAGCATGAACCATGCGGTGCCGAAGGCGTAGCATACGATAACGCCAATGGCCATGGCGGCGCACATCCGCCCGAACGAACGCCCCCACTTCCGGCAGAGAAAACCGGTGATGAAGGCGGAGAGGATATAGCCGAGGATATAGCCCCCCGTTTTCCCGAATAAAATACCGACCCCGCCGGTAAATCCCGTAAAAACGGGTGCGCCGACGAGCCCCAGCAGCACGTAGACCAGCATGCTGAGGCCGCCGTATTTTGCACCGAGGATCGCGGCGGCGAGATGCACGGCAAACAGCGCAAGGTTGATGGACACCATCGGCAGGGGAATCAGAATCTGGGAGCAGACGGCGGTGAGCGCTGCAAAAATGGAGCAGAGTATGAGGGGGCGGATATCCTTTTTTGTGTTTTGCATGTATTTCCTTCCTTTCGGAGAAATCTTCCGAAGGAAAGAATAAACGATTTGCGTTCTTTTGTCAACCTAAATATTGAAACAGGTTGACGAAACGTGCTTTCTTTTCCGCGTAAATTGAGTTTTCCCGGGAAATATGATAGAATAAATAACAATAGGGCATGATTTTGCCCGAGAACGTCTCGGCCCGCCGCAGGATGCGGCCGCCGCGGGAACGCTTGTTTTTTATTTCGCATCAAAAAGGATGAGTTTATTTTGAAAGAATGGATCTGCCGCACGCCGGAGGATACCTTCGCCCTCGGGAAGGCCCTTGGGCAGGGGGCGTCGCCCGGCGCCGTGTTTGCCTTTTTCGGCGGGCTCGGCGCAGGCAAAACGGCCCTTACGCGCGGCATTGCCGCGGGGCTCGGCTACGAGGGTGAGGTCGCCAGCCCCACCTTTGCGCTGGTGCACGAATACCGGGGCGGCAGGCTGCCGCTGTTCCATTTCGATATGTACCGTATCTCGGGGTGGGACGATCTCTATTCCACCGGCTTTTTTGAATACCTCGAGGAAAACGGCGTTCTTGCGGTGGAATGGAGCGAAAACATCGAAGGGGCCCTGCCGGAGGGCTCCGTGCATATCACGCTGGAGCCGCTTCCAGACGGCTCCCGGCGCATCACAGCCGAGGGGGAAGGATTTTGAAGATACTGGCAGTTGAAAGCTCTGCAAAAGCGGCGTCCGCCGCCGTATGGGAGGATGGCCGCCTGCTTTCGGAGGCGTTTGTAAACGTGGGGCTCACCCACAGCCAGACCCTGCTGCCCATGGTGCAGTCCGCACTGGAAAACGCGGGGCTTGTCATCGGGGAGATCGGCGGGTTTGCCGTTTCCCACGGCCCCGGTTCGTTTACAGGGATCCGCATCGGGGTATCGGCTGTGAAGGGGATGGCGCAGGGAACGGGCAGGCCCTGCCTCGGCGTTTCCACCCTGGAGTCGCTCGCCTATCAGGTGAAGCATATGGACGGCACGCTCGTTTCCCTGATGGACGCGCGCTGCAATCAGTATTATACCGCCTCGTTTTCCTGCTCCGGCGGGCGTCTCACCCGGCTCACGGAGGACGAAGCGCTCACCCACGAGGAACTGACAAAGAGGCTCGAAAAACAGGAAACGCCGCTGATTTTTGTTGGAGACGGCGCCTTGCTGTGTTATAATAAACTGGAAGACAGCCGGAAAAAGAACGTAATCCTTGCACCGGAGCAGCTTCGGTATGCGAGGGCCTCGGCGGTTGCGGAAGCGGCGGCGGAAGCGCTGTCTGCGGGCGGCGTGCCGGCCGCGCAGCTCCGGCCCCGGTATCTCCGCCTGCCGCAGGCAGAGCGGGAACGGCTGAAAAAAGAGGGAATCCAGAAGGAGGAGCGGGTATGATCGCGCTTGGAGCGGACCACGGCGGTTACGCCTTGAAGGAAGAAATCAAAGCATATCTCATGGAAAAAGGTATCGAAGTAAAGGATTTCGGAGCATTCTCGGAAGCTTCGGTGGATTACGCCGCCGTTGCGCTCCCGGTAGCCAAAGCGGTGGCTGCGGGGGAATGTGAACGCGGCATCTTATGCTGTGGAACGGGTATCGGCATGTCTATTGCGGCGAATAAGGTAAAGGGAATCCGAGCGGCGGTCTGTTCGGATACGTTCAGCGCGCGTTTCACCCGCATGCACAACGATGCGAACATCCTCTGCCTCGGCGGGCGCGTTGTAGGGCAGGGCCTAGCGCTGGAGCTCGTGGAGGCCTACCTTTCCGCCGAGTTTGAAGGCGGGCGCCACCAGAGAAGGATCGATCAGATCGCCGCGATTGAAAACGGCGGGGAAATAGAAAAATAAGAAAGGATGTCCTTTGCAATGACGGATAAACTGTTTGTCACCGACCATCCCTTGATCCAGCACAAGCTCACCCTCCTGCGTGACAAAAACACCGGCTCCCGCGATTTCCGCGCGCTGGTGGAAGAGATCGCCACGCTGATGTGCTATGAAGCGACCCGCGACCTTCCCCTGAAGGAAGTGGAAGTGGAAACGCCGGTCGGCCTTGCGCGCACAAAGGTGATTGCCGGGCGGAAGCTTGCTTTCGTGCCCATTCTGCGGGCGGGGCTCGGCATGGTGAGCGGCGTTTTGAATCTGGTGCCTGCGGCTAAAATCGGCCATGTGGGCATTTACCGCGACCCGGAAACCATGGAGCCGGTCGATTATTACTGCAAAATGCCGAATGATATCCCCGAGCGGGATGTGATCGTTCTTGACCCGATGCTGGCAACCGGCGGCTCCGCGATCGACGCGGTGAATAAAATTAAGCAGCACCGCGCGAAGAGCATCAAGTTCATGTGCATCATTGCGGCCCCCGAGGGGATCGAGGCGCTTTCCAAGGCGCACCCGGACCTTCCTATTTACTGCGCTTCCGTGGATGAAAGGCTCAACGACCACAGCTATATCGTCCCCGGCCTCGGCGATGCGGGAGACCGTATTTTCGGTACAAAATGAAAATGATCCGTGAAGTAAACTTTCGTGATCTGGATGGGGTTCTTCGCCTGTATATGCAACTGCACGATAATCCCATGCCGGAGATAAACGCAGATATCGTCAGCCTTTGGAAGGGTATCCTCAAGGATAAAAACCACCATATCATCGTTGCGGAAGAAGATGGCGAAATCGTTTCCTCCTGCGTGTGCGTGATCATACCCAACCTCACGCATGGCCAGCAGCCGTATGCAGTGGTGGAAAACGTCATTACCGATGAAGCGCACCGGAAAAAGGGCCTTGCCGCGGCGTGTATGGACTATGCGAAACGAATAGCGGCACGTGAAAACTGCTATAAGCTGATGCTGCTGACCGGTTCCAAAGAGGAAGGCACACTGCGCTTTTATGAGCGCGCAGGGTATAACCGCAGGGATAAAACCGCCTTTATTCAGTGGCTGTAACAAGAGGATAGCAACAAAAACGCCGGTACGGTTTTTCCGTACCGGCGTTTTTTTATTAAAAGTCAAATTACAAACCCGCCGTTGGGGCTGAGCACCTGGCCGGTGATGAAATCGGCCTTTTCGCTTGCCAGAAAGAAAATCGCTTCCGCAATTTCGGCGGGCGTGCCGATTCGGCCGAGAGGGGTTTCCTCCCGCAGGGCGAGGAGCGTTTCTTCGGAAAGCCCTTCGTTCATTTTCGTAGCGGTCACCCCGGGCGCCACGCAGTTCACGCAGATGCCGGAGGGTCCCACTTCCTTTGCAAGCGCTTTTGTCATGCCGATGAGGGCGGCTTTGGAGGCGGAATAATGCACTTCGCAGGAAGCGCCCGCAATTCCCCAGATGGAGGAAACGAGCACGATTTTGCCGCGCTTTTCCTGTATCATGCCGGGGAGCGCGGCCTTGCAGCAGCGGAAGGCGCCGGAAACGTTTATGTTCATCATGCGTGCCCAGTCTTCTTCCGTGATATCGGTAAACAGCTTTTGCTCTGCAATCCCTGCGTTGCAGACGAGCGTGTCGATAAGCCCGAAGGCTTCCCCCGCGCGCCGGAACATCGCTTCCACCTGCGCCGGGTCCGCCACATCGGCCTGCAGGGCCAAAACGGCCGAGCCGGCCTTTTGGAGCTCGCTTTCCAGCCGATGTGCGGCCTCCCTGCTGCGGTGGTAATTGAGAACGACCCGATACCCTTCGCCCGCAAATTTTTTCGCCGCCGCCCGTCCAATCCCGCAGGAGGCCCCGGTAATCAGAACAGTTTTTTGCATGCCTTATCCCCCCAGTATGAGTTTCATCAAGCATTGCTTTTATCATAGCACAAAAGGAAGAAAAATCCCACTGCAAAACGGAGGGACGGCGTGTGAATATAATGAGTTATTGACAAAAATACCCACCACATATATACTAAAATATGTAATTATTTATATATGATTGAGGAAATATGAAAAATAAAATTATTTTAATATTTTTCTGTTTGGCATTCTTGTTATCTGGATGTTCCGGAAAGGATTATAATCCTATGGTACCGGCAAACCAGAATTCTGTAAGCAAAAGAGCTCAGTTGAACGAATACGACAGCCCTTATACTTTATGCCGCAAAAATAAGGATGGCACCTATTCTCTTTATACATTTACGGCTCCGGTTCAGTTCCGGTCGGTGAGCGGCTATTCTTTTATAGACAATTCCCTTGTTGCATCAAAAAACGGATTTGCATTTGAAAATAAGGCAAATGAGGTCAAATGTTTTTTTCCTGCGAGACTTGAAGATCACTTTAAAATCGTGCGGGAAGATGAATTCCTTTCCTTCCGCTTCAGCGCCCCATCCGGCTTTTCTTCCGCACAGAAGGGAAGGTATATCAACAGCGCTGGAGATGCAGTGGAAGCGATTAGCTATGAGAAAACAGGCATGCGGCTTTGGTTTTATGCAACAAGGGCGGGAATTGCGTTCGAAGCGGTGTGTGACGGTTCGGAGGTTCCTCCGCTGGCCTTTGAGGTCAGTTCGTCGGCGCGATTTGCGGAAAACCATCAAAACGGATATGTACTTTTGAAAGACGGGAGCCCAACCGTTGGGATAATCAATTGTATGAGCGCGAGGTATGATGATGAGTGGCAATTGGATATCCCCATAGAAACAGAAACTGTTTCGGAAGGGAATTTCAAAGCATCTTTTTCCATAAATAATGATGGAAGAGCTTTTACGGCGGAATCCTCCTTCTCGTTATATCAAAATAAGATTCCCGATACAGCGGTCTATTCCAAAGAAGAATCCAATGAATTTTTAAGCAGCTATGCGTGCATCGGAACCAGTCCCGAAAAGGGCGCTGGCTGGCTTTATACCCGCTTCCGAATCAATTATATTTATGGTATTTCGCCGGAATCTACCCTCGGTGTACAAGGGTCAATATGGTTTTTCGGGGCAGAAACACCGCAAAGC
>CAUBKG010000027.1 GCA_958436475.1 uncultured Clostridia bacterium | reverse complement strand
AGTCCCAATGTGGCCGTTCAACCTCTCAGTCCGGCTACCGATCGTCGCCTTGGTGAGCTGTTATCTCACCAACTAGCTAATCGGACGCGAGCCCATCTTTCAGCGGATTGCTCCTTTTATAGCTGCTCCATGCGAAGCTGCTATCTTATGCGGTATTAGCAGTCGTTTCCAACTGTTGTCCCCCTCTGAAAGGCAGGTTGCTCACGCGTTACTCACCCGTCCGCCACTAAGTTAATCCGTCTTCCACCCGAAGGCTTCCGTCTAATTAACTCCGTTCGACTTGCATGTGTTAAGCACGCCGCCAGCGTTCGTCCTGAGCCAGGATCAAACTCTCTAAAAAATTGTATCAACACATCCCCTCAGGAATGTACTAACCATTTCTCAGAGTAATTCTTTAGCTCATTACTCTTCTGACGTTTCCGTCAACTCAAAAAACATCTTTCGATGTCCCGAAATTAAAATTTCCAGGGTCCTTTTTTCGTCTTACGTTGTTTAATTTTCAAGGTCCGTTTCGCGCTCCCCTCTGAAGGGTGCCTCAATATAATATCAAATCCACCCCCCTTTGTCAACACTTTTTTTCATCTTTTTTTATCCCTCCCCTCTTCTTCCCCAAACCCCTTCTGTTTCCTAGGCTTGCGGGCTCTTACCAATTCTCTATTTTACGTGAAAAATCAAAAAACTTCGAAAAATTTTTTAAAACTTTTTATTTTTCGGCAGGAAAAACACCTCCGCGCGGAAATCCGCGTGGAGGTGTTAAAAGGATCAGCCGAAGATCTTTTTCATGAATCCGCGGCCCCTGCCCTTTTTCTCGCTGCAGCATTTCGGGGTGAAGCATACTAATATTGTATCCTGCCCGATCACCTCGATATCTTCCCAGCGAACGATGTAATCATCCTCCCGTCCGAGCAGGCCGAAGCATTTCGGCGGCCCGTAAACCACCAGCGCTACGACCTTGCCGGTGCAGGTATCCACTTCCACATCGTTTACACAGCCGAGGCATATCCCCGTTTTCAGGCAAACGACTTCCTTACAACGCAAATCGGCGATTCTACAGCATTGCATAGCGCACCTCCCTACCATATCTTATGCACGAAGGACGCATTCTGGAACGGAAAGAATTTGCAACCGCCGCCCGCGCATGCTACACTGAAAGCAGAAAACCGATCCGAAGGAGGAGAGCGGAATGATTCGCATTTTTCTGGTGGAGGACGATGATCCTCTGCGCACCGAGCTATGCACCCTGCTTCAAAAATACGGTTACCAGTGCTGCTATTCGGACGACTTCGAACAGATCACCGATCGCATTCTGGAGCAAAACCCGCAGCTGGTGCTACTCGACCTCAACCTGCCGTATTATGACGGGTACCACGTCTGCCGGGAGCTGCGCAGGCGTTCTTCCATACCTATTATTATCGTGACCAGCCGCGACAGCGAGCTGGACGAACTGATGAGCATGAACCTCGGTGCGGACGATTTTATTGTGAAGCCCTACAACACACAGATCCTTCTGGCGCGCATCCATTCTGTTCTGAACCGCGTATATCCGCCGGAGGGAGGAAGCTTTCTCGCCGCGGGCCCGGTAACGCTGGACCTTGCCGCCGGGCGTGCGCTGGCGGGCGCAAACGAAGCAGAGCTTACAAAAAATGAGATGCGCATCCTTTCCCTTCTCATGCGGAAAAAGGGGCAGATCGTCCCGCGCGAAGAAATCATGGCCGAACTCTGGCAGAACGATGAATTCGTGGACGACAATACCCTGACCGTCAATATAAACCGCCTGCGCCGCAAGCTCGAGGAAATCGGCGTGGCGAATTTCCTCCTCACGAAGCGCAGCCAAGGGTATTACATTGCCGGCGATGCGCCGGAAAACAGGAAGGGAAGCCTATGAAGCTATCGGTTTACCTCAAAAGCAAAGCCCTCCTTTTCGTTCTGCTGTTCGCCGCCGGCTGGCTCTCCTCCCTGCTGCTCGCCGTGCTGGGGGTGGGATATGCGGCGATCCTATTTATAGACGCTGTTTTTCTCGCTGCCGCCGCGGGGTTCTGCGCCTGGGATTACGGCACCCGCAGAGGTCCCATACAGCAGGCGCTCGAAACGGCGGAGGGTCTGGATAAAAAATTTCTGCTTTCGGAGCTCATCGATCCCCCGGCCTTTCCGGAGGGTGAAGTTTATTATGATTTGCTCCGGCAAGCCAGCAAAGCAATGAACGATGAAATTGCAAAATACCGCGTTTCTTCCCTCGAATACCGCGAATACATTGAAACCTGGGTGCATGAAATCAAAACGCCCATTGCCTCCGCCCTGCTGATTGCGGAAAACAACCCCTCTCCCGCCGCCGACAGGATGCGGGACGAGCTCGCCCGGATCGACGGCTTCGTGGAGCAGGCGCTCTATTATTCCCGAAGCAGCAGCGTGGAAAAGGATTACGTTATCAAAACCTGTTCCCTGCGCGAGCTCGCCTCCGCTTCGGTCAAAAAGAACGCCCGCCTGATGATCGACCGCAAAATCGCCGTTTCTCTGGACGGAATTTCGGAAGACACCGTAATGACCGACCCAAAATGGATCGACTTTATCCTCAGCCAAATCCTCGTAAACTCCGTGAAGTACGGTGCAAAGGCCGTCCGCTTCTCTTCTCGGGCTTCCGGCAGCAGCGTGACTCTTCGCATCGAGGACGACGGCATCGGCATCCCGGTTTCCGATCTCGGGCGCGTATTTGAGAAGGGCTTCACCGGGCAGAACGGGCGCAGCCACGCGAAATCCACTGGGCTGGGGCTTTACCTCTGCCGCAAGCTCTGCAAAAAGCTCGGCATCGGCATCACCCTCACTTCCACGGAGGGAAAAGGCACCGCCGTGCAGCTCCTGTTCCCCAAAAGCGGGATGCATCTGCTGGAGGAGAACTGAATGGCTTCCGGCGTTTGAAAATTCCGGCGGGCGTGCAGCCCGCCTTTTTTATGGCTGGAGCACGTCCGGGAGAAAACACCTGGAAAAGGCCGGCCGTATGTTACAAAAGTGTAAGGCAAATGTAAGGGAAATCGATGGAACCGTCTTAATACAGATGGTACGCTATGAGCAGAAACCGAAACACGGAGGTAAACGGACATGAACACAATCTTATCGGTACGCAATCTCGAAAAGTACTATGGCGGCCGCGGGAATCTCACCAAGGCCATCGACGACATCAGCTTTGAAGTGGAAAAGGGAGAGTTTCTCGGCATCATGGGCGCTTCCGGCAGCGGCAAAACCACCCTGCTCAACTGCATCTCCACCATCGATTCGGCCACATCCGGCCATATCCTCATCGGCGGGAACGACATCACCGCGCTGAACGCCCGCCTGCTCTCTAAATTCCGCCGCGAGCAGCTCGGCTTCATTTTTCAGGATTTCAACCTGCTCGATACGTTGACGGCTTACGAAAACATCGCCCTGGCCCTTTCCATCATCGGCACACCGGCGAGGGAAATCCAAACTCGTATTGCCAATGTTTCCGAACGCCTCGATATCACCGATATCCTGAAAAAGTATCCGTATCAGATGTCCGGCGGGCAGAAGCAGCGCGTGGCCAGCGCCCGCGCCATTGTGACGAACCCCTCCCTCATCCTTGCGGACGAGCCCACCGGCGCACTGGATTCAAAATCCTCCCGGATGCTGCTCGAAAGCTTCGAAACGCTCAACCGCGATTTCGGCGCTACGATCCTCATGGTAACGCACGACGCTTTTACCGCAAGCTACTGCGACCGCATCCTTTTCATTAAGGATGGCAAAATCTTCAATGAACTCATCCGCGGCGCGGATACCCGCAAGGAATTCTTCGGAAAGATCATCGAAGTGGTTACCCTTCTCGGAGGTGACAGCAGCAATGTTCTGTAAATTAGCCTTCAGCAATGTGCGCAAGAGCTTTAAGGATTACACCATTTATTTTCTTACCCTGATGTTCGGCGTGTGCATATTTTACACCTTTAATTCCATCGACTCCCAGCAGGCCATGCTCAATATCTCGCAGTCGCAGCAGAAAATCCTAGAATCCCTCACGGATATCATTTCAGGCCTTTCCGCCTTCATCTCCATTATTTTAGGATTCCTGATCCTCTACGCCAACAACTTTCTCATCCGCCGCAGAAAAAAGGAGCTCGGCATTTATCTGCTGCTGGGCTGCCCCAAGGGCCGCGTTTCCCGCATACTTATTCTCGAAACGCTCATAATCGGCATTCTCGCACTCGCGGCCGGCCTCGGGCTCGGGCTTGCTGCTTCGCAGGGGCTTTCCATCGTTTCGGCAAAGCTTTTTGAAGTGGAGCTCGCAGAATTCCATTTCATCTTTTCCAGCGCCGCGTTCTGGAAATCCATCCTTTATTTCGGCGTGATCTTCTTTGTGGTTATCGTCTTCAACACCATCACCATCTCCAAATATAAATTGATCGACCTTTTATATGCTCAACGAAAGAACCAGACCTTCCGCGTGCGCCGCACATGGGTATCCGTTCTGCTGTTCCTGCTTTCCGCCGCCTGTCTTGCCGCAGCCTATACGATTTTCCTCCGGAGCGGGCTTGCCAATATCATGAGCCCGCAGTTCCTTCTATGCATCCTGCTCGGCATCATCGGCACGTTCCTTTTCTTCCGCTCCCTCTCGGGCTTCTTCCTGAAGCTTGTACAGGCGAGCCCCCGGCTTTATTACAAGGGGCTCAATATGTTCATTCTGCGGCAAATGAGCAGCAAGATCAATACCACCCATGTTTCCATGACCATCATCTGCCTGATGCTGCTCGTTACCATCGGCACGCTCTCCTCCGGCATGGGCCTTTCGAACGCCCTGACCGCGAATCTGAACGAGGTAACGCCTTATGACGCGAGCTTCTGGACGTATATAAAAAAAGGAGAAAATCCCCCCGCGGATTACAGCCCTCTGCGTTTGGTGCAGGAGGACGTTCCTGCGATTTCCTCCCTGCTGAAGGAAACCTGCGAGATCCGCGAGCGCTACTGCGACGTTACCTTTGAGCAGCTGATGCTCCCCGGAACGGATAACAACAATTCGCTCATTTCCGTGGATTATGTAAAGAAACAAAACGTATCGGCCATGAGCCTCTCGGATTTCAACCGTGCGAGGGCTATGCAGGGCAGGGAGCCGATTTCCCTTTCCGACAGCCAGTTTGCCGTAAACTGCACCTATGATTCCACGCTCAGGCTGATGGAGGATTTCCTCTCGCAGGAGGGCAGCACGATCGACTTGGGCGGCGTAACCCTCACCTCCGCCTACCGCAGCGCCTTCACGGACTATACCTTCGACACCTCTTCCCCCATGACGGTTGGCACCCTGATCCTGCCCGACCGCCTTGCAAATGCGCTGCCGGTTACCGCTATATACACCAACATGAATTACGTCCGCTCAGGCGAAGAGGGCGAAGCGGCCTTTATCGAGGCCATGGAGGCTGTGTATCTGGATGGCGATCCCGCCGAGCCTTACACCATGGCGCTCACCCGGCAGACGATTTACGAGCAGAGCTTTTCCCTGCGGGTTATGATCACCTATGTGATTATTTACATCGGGCTCGTTTTCCTCATCACGAGCGCAGCGGTACTGGCGCTCCAGCAGCTTTCGGAATCGTCCGATAACGCCGAACGCTACGCTCTTCTCCGAAAGCTCGGCGCGGAAAAGAAAATGATCAACCGTGCGTTGTTCACGCAGATCTTCCTTTACTTCATGGCGCCCCTCCTGCTCGCGGTGGTGCACTCCGCCGTGGCGCTCAAGGTCGCCATCGATGTGGTTACCCAATTCGGCAAGGTGGATATCATGGCTACCACCATTTTTACCGCAATCATTATGCTTCTGGTCTACGGGGGATATTTCTTCGCAACCTACTTCGGCAGCAAAAATATAATCGCTTCGAAAAAGAAATAATCCCGAGCATAAGGAACCGGGAGGTGAGCTTCACTCACCTCCCGGTTCCTTTTATTCGCCTTTGATGCGGTCGAGCGCGCCCTTTTCGAGGCGGCTGACCTGCGCCTGCGAGATACCGATCTCCTGCGCGACCTCCATTTGGGTCTTTCCATCAAAAAATCGGAGGGATAGAATCTTTTTTTCACGTTCGCTCAAATTTTTGATGGATTCCTTAAAGGCAATCTCCCCGAGCCAGTTGCGGTCGTCGTTTTTGTCTCCCACCTGGTCGAGGACGAAAATGGTATCGCCGCCGTCGGAATACACCGGCTCATAGAGAGACATCGGTTCCACGATGCTTTCGAGCGCCATCACCACCTCTTCCCGCGGCAGTTCCAGCCGCTCCGCAATCTGCTCCACAGTGGGCTCGCGCCCGTTTTCGTTGCTGAACTGCTCCTTGACCTGCATGGCGCGGTAGGCGATATCCCGCATGGAACGGCTGACCCGGATGGGGTTGTTATCCCGCAGATAGCGCCGGATTTCCCCGATAATCATCGGAACGGCATAGGTGGAAAAGCGCACCTCGTGGCTGATATCGAAATTATCGATCGCTTTGATCAGCCCGATGCAGCCCACCTGGAAAAGGTCGTCCGGGTTTTCGCCGCGGTTCGAAAACCGCTGGATCACGCTGAGCACAAGGCGCAGGTTTCCCCCGATGAGCTCATCCCGCGCCGCCTTGTCTCCTTCCTTCACCCTCCGGAGGAGAACCGTTTTCTCCGCCTCGGTGAGGACCTTGAGCTTAGACGTATTCACGCCGCAGAGCTCCACTTTATTATATTGCAAGCCTCAACACCCCTTACCCCTTTTTTCTCATTAGAAGTATGGGTTTGAAAGGGTGTTTTCATCCGGTGGAGGGCGGTTTTTCGTGCGACAGCCGCCGACCGTTTTCGCGTTAGCCCACCCGCTCGATATCCTTTTTCAGCCGTTCGATGATGCGTTTCTCGAGGCGCGAGATATAGCTCTGCGAAATGCCGAGCACCTGCGCCACCTCCTTCTGGGTATGTTCTTCGTAGCCGCCCATGCCGAAGCGCATCTGCATAATCATCTTCTCCCGTGCGCCGAGGCGGTTCACGAGGCCGGCCAGCAGGTTCTTTTCATCCTCGATCTCCAGACTCCGGTTGATGAGGTCCGGGTCGCTTCCGAGAATATCCGAAAGCAGGAGCTCGTTGCCGTCCCAGTCGATGTTGAGGGGTTCGTCGATGGAGATTTCTCCTTTGAGCTGCGTCGTTTTGCGGAGATACATCAGGATTTCGTTCTCAATGCACCGGGAAGCATAGGTGGCGAGCTTGATGTTTTTCGCCGGGCAGAAGGTGTTTACCGCCTTGATGAGCCCGATGGTCCCGATGGAAATGAGGTCCTCGATCCCCGCGCCGTTGGCTTCGAATTTCCGCGCGATGTAAACCACCAGGCGCAGGTTATGGATAATCAGCTGCTCGCGCACATAGTCGCCGTCCGTCTCGAGGCGCGAAATCAGCTCGCTTTCCTCCTTATGCGTGAGGGGCGGCGGAAGCGTTTCGGAGCCGTTGATATAATGGATTCCCCCGGCGGCTCCCTTGCGGGCGGCAAAGGCTGCGAGGCGGTTTCGTATTCGTCTGATAAAGCTGATTATTTGTGTAAGCATTTCCGGTTCTCCATTTCCGCACAACTGAGTATTTTTCCGCTGACCAGCGCGCCGTATTCCCCTTCCAGCTCCTCCCCGAGCGCCACAAATACACCGGGAACTGTTTTCCACGCGTCTTCCAGCTGTATTTCAAAGCATTCCGGCCGGAAAGCCGCCATCAGCCCGCCGCCCGAAACCGTCCGGCAGGGAATCAGCCGGAACCGCTCCTGCCAGTAGGGTTCCAGGCGCTCCAGTGCATCCGCCGTTTTTACGTCTGTTAAGTCGGCTCCGGCAGGCAGCACCGCTTTCGCCTTTTTCTTTTCCAGCACCGCCACCGGCGCCGCGCTGAAAAGATCGGTGAGGGAATTGCCCGTATCGAGCAGGGCGAGCGTCTGCACCTCTCCGAGCTTCGTCCGGATGCGCACGGGGTAACAGATCCTTTTGGGCTCTCCGGGCTTCATAAAACGGGAAATGAGCAGCATCACCGCATAGCACACCGCCGCGGACAATATCAGCACAAGAGGCGAAATATTGAAATAAACCACGCCGTTGTTGATGATCATCCCCTGCGGGCGCAGGGTGAACCAAAGCGCCAGCATGATGCCGGCAAATCCAAAGCTGCAGGCGTAAAAGGTGCCGAGCAGGCGGAGGAACACGAGCGGCTTTTGCCGCCCGAAGGCCGCGAGCACGATAGCCACGGAGAAACCGAGCTTCATGAGCACCGAAAGAAGGGTTCCGATGTGCGGGAGAAAAATCGCCATGGCAAACGCGGCGCCGAGCGCCGCCCCGCCGAGGAAGCGAAAGCTCCTGCGCGGAAAATGGTTGAGCTTTGCACTGATAAAAATAAGAAAGTAATTGACGATGAGATTCACGCAGAACAAAACGTCCACATAGACCACTCTCGTCATTTCCCTCTTCTCCCCTCCCGCGGGAGAACGTTTTTGGCCCGCGTGCTTTTGATGCATCATTATTATAAAAACAGGGACGGGGCGATTTCTGTCAAAAGGGTGGGCTCGGAGAAAAAAACTCGGAACAGCAAAAAATCCGGATGCAAAAACGCATCCGGATGTAATTGAAATCGTTGCCGGGTCTCATCGGTCAGGCGCCGGAAAAAACAAAGGGCGGGGTTATGTGGCTTCCCTGCGCGGCATTTCTTCCCGCCCGAGGCCAAAACTGACCGACAGCGCCTGATTGACGCGTTCCATGGAAAGCTCATCCAGGCGGCCCATTTTTTCTTTCAGCCTCCGTTTATCTATCGTGCGGATCTGTTCCATGAGCACGATGGAATCCTTGGATAATCCGCAGTTCTCCGCATGAAGCGTAATGTGCGTCGGGAGCTTGGCTTTATCGCTCTGGCTCGTAATGGCCGCAGCGATCACCGTTGGACTGAACCGATTTCCCACGTCGTTTTGAACAATCAGCACAGGGCGAACGCCGCCCTGCTCGCTTCCTACCACGGGGCTCAAATCCGCGTAGTAGATGTCTCCTCTCTTAACGTTCACTTTATTCACGCTCCGCTTTTATTGGTTTTGTACTGTTATTGTTGCCTTTTTTATACCGTCTTAAACATGCCGTCCGATTTCGGGAGCAAAAAATTGGACGGGGAGGACATCCTCCTTTACCATTCTATTAAGCGGGGGCTTTTTTTGATAAAGCTTTCTTACCCTCGGTGTACAAGGGTATTAATAACAAACGCCCCGGGCCGGGACCTGATTTTCAGGTCCGCAGCCCGGGGCTGGAAGTTTCCGCTCAATAATTCTGCGCCTTGATTTCAAAAAAGGACTGCGGATGCTTGCACACCGCGCAGATTTTCGGGGCCTCCTTGCCCACATGGAGGTAGCCGCAGTTGCGGCAGAGCCAAACCACTTCGCCGCTGCGCGCGAAAACGATGCCCTTATCGAGGTTCTCGGCAAGGGTTTTGAAGCGTTCCTCGTGCTCTTTTTCAATGCCGCCCACGAGAGTAAACAGCGTGGCGAGCTCTTCGAAGCCCTCCTGCTTGGCTTCTTCCGCAAAGTTTTTATACATGGTGGTCCATTCGAAATTTTCGCCGGCGGCGGCGTCCCTGAGATTTTCCGGGGTAGATCCGATCTTTCCGCCGTGCAGGTACTTGAACCAGATTTTTGCGTGCTCCCGTTCGTTGGCGGCCGTCATATCGAAAATGTCTCCGATCTGCTCGTAGCCGTCTTTCCTGGCCTGCGACGCATAAAACGTGTACTTATTGCGCGCCTCGGATTCACCGGCAAACGCCGTCATCAAATTGGCTTCCGTTTTGCTTCCTTTAAATTCCATACTATAACCTCCTGTTTTCGAGGGGCCCTTTGGCCTTGCTCTTTCTGTGCTGCTATTAGTATGGAAATTTTCTTCCGTTTTAAACGAAGCCGGAAAAAAACTGTTATTTTTCCCGCACGAGGGAAGCGTATATTTCGCCTTTTTTCCGTCCGCTTTCCTTGGCCGCACGTTTGGCCGCCTCGCTCGCGCTCATCCCTTCCTCCAAATACGAGCGGGCGAGCTCCTCCGCTTCCTCCGCCGTGTATTCCCGGGCGGCCGCAGGCTCCGCGCCGGCAAGAATAATCACGAATTCGCCGCGCGGCGGGGTCTCCCGGAAGCGTTCCCGCGCTTCGGAAAGGGTAGTGCGGATCATCTCCTCGTGGAGCTTGGTCAGCTCTCTGGCAAAGGAAACGCGGCGGTTTCCGAAGGCTTCGCAGAAATCGTCCAGCGTGGCTAAAAGCTTATGGGGCGCTTCGTAAAAAATCATGGTGCGGGTTTCGTTTTTCAGGCTTTCGAGGTGCTCCCGGCGGACGCGTTTGTTGGTGCTCAAAAAGCCCTCGAAGGTGAAGCGCCCGGTGGGAAGCCCCGAAAGCGCCAGGCCCGTTATCACCGCGGTGGGGCCCGGCACCGCGGTGATCGGGACATCCGCTTCGGCGCACCCGGCCACCAGCTCTTCCCCGGGGTCGGAAATGGCGGGCATTCCCGCATCGCTCACCAGCACGCAGGTTTCGCCGCCTAAAATGCGGGAAAGAATGTATTCTCCCTTCTCCCGCCGGTTGTGCTCATAATAGCTGACGAGCGGCTTTTTGATTCCAAAATGGTTGAGCAGGCGGAGCGTGACGCGCGTATCCTCCGCCGCGATGAAATCACAGTTTTCCAGCGCCTCCACGGCCCGCGGAGACATATCGCCCAGATTGCCGATAGGGGTTCCCACAACGATCAGCTGTCCACTCATAATGCGTCCTTTCTATATCCATCGTATATCTTCTGGTAGTCTTCGCTGTATTCGCCCGATTCCGCATAGAGAAACAGCGGCGGCTCCACGGAAAGGCCCGGCTTCGCCCCCCGCTTCCCTTCCGCGAGGAAAAGCCAGGGCGCTGAGCCTGCCGTTTTCTGGACAAAGCGCAGGCGCTTGGGCTCACAGCCCGCCTTCCGCATGGCTTCGAGGGCATCGCACAGCCGCTCGGGCCGCAGGCAGAGGCAGAACCGCCCGCCGAAGCGGAGCAGACGGGAGGCGGAAAACGCCGCATCCTCCAGCGTGCAGGCGCTTTCGTGCCGGGCTATCCTCCCGCTTTCCTCCCGGCTGATAAGCCCGGCCCCGAGCTTCTGATACGGCGGGTTCATGGTAACGAGATCGAAGCCGCCCGCGGGCAGAAAGCCGGGAGCGTTTTTTAAATCTGCACAGTGGATGAAAAGCCTTTCCTGGAGGCCGTTTTCCCGCACCCCCTGCTGCGCCTGTGCGGCCGCTTCCTCCTGGAGCTCCACGCCATCGATCCGGGAGCAGCGCCCCGCGGCGCACCAGAGCAGCGGGATGATGCCGCAGCCCGTACCGAAGTCGCACGCGCGGTCCCGCAGTTTCGGCGCGCTGAAATGGGCCAGCAGAACTGCATCCGTTCCGAAGGTGTGCGCGGGGGAGGTGAACACCCGCACCCCGCCCGAAAGATATTCGGTTTTATAGCGCAGCGCCTGCTCCGGCATGGCTCTTCCTCCTTCCGCCCCACATGCTGCCGGGGGTAAAAAGAACGGCGGGCATAAAGCCCGCCGTTTGCTTCTGCATTTACACCGGGCGGGCAAAAAGGCCGCCGGGAAAACACGAAATGTAACGGATTAGTCCTGAGATTCCGGTGCGCCTACCGGGCAGACCCCAGCGCAAGCCCCGCAGGACGTGCAGATATCGGGATCGATAACATACTTGCCATCGCCCTCGGAAATCGCGCCAACCGGGCATTCGCCTTCGCAGGCGCCGCAGCTGATGCACTCATCGGAAATACAATATGCCATTCAAAATACACCTCCCTTTTCTAACACCTACATTGTAACACAAACCTCTTCAAAAGCAATAGGGAAAAAGCAGAAATTCCCCATCCTTCGCCATGTATTTTTCGGTTATTCCTCCAGCTTTTTCAGCTCGGCAATTTCCTTGCGGTCTACCTTGATGCGGGAATCGCGCAGGACCTTTACATCCCTAGCACGGAAGGACTTCGGCGGGGCATCGCGGAAGCGGTCGAGCTGGATTTTCAGCTCGCCGGTGAGCAGGTTCATTTCCGTTACCACGCCGCGGCCCTCCTCCGTTTCCACCAGAGCGCCCACCTTCGGCGTTTTGCTCAGCAGGTATTCATAGGAATTCTGCTCGTATTTCAGGCAGCACATCAGCCTGCCGCAGGTGCCGCTGATCTTCACCGGGTTGAGGGAAAGCCCCTGTTCCTTGGCCATTTTGATGGATACCGGCTGGAATTCCCCCAGAAAGCTGCTGCAGCAGAAGGGCCTGCCGCAGATGCCGAGGCCGCCGAGCATCTTGGATTCATCCCGCACGCCGATCTGGCGCAGTTCAATGCGCGTACGGAACACGCCGGCGAGGTCCTTGACCAGCTCGCGGAAATCCACGCGGCCGTCTGCCGTGAAATAAAAGAGAATCTTGTTATTATCGAATGTATACTCCACTTCCACCAGCTTCATTTCCAGCTTGTGGTTGCGGATCTTCTGCTCGCAGATGCGGAAGGCTTCCTTTTCCTTGCGGCGGTTATCTTCGAGCCTTTTTAAATCCGCCTTGGTCGCGACACGGATCAGCTTTTTGAGCGGCTGAACGACCTCGTTGTCTTCCACCATGCGGTTTTCCATGGCGACTTCCCCGCATTCGACCCCGCGCACCGTTTCCACGATTACGCGCTCGCCCTTTTTCAATTGGTTCTGATCCGGGTCAAAGTAATAAACCTTGCCCACGTCTTTGAATCTGACTCCGATTACTTCTGTCATCTATGTTCCTCCATAGGGGCTCTGCCCCCCGTTTCTTTCTATTTCAGCACTGCCGCGCGGTACAGCCTTCTGCACAGGAGCGACAGGAGCAAGGTCTGGTTCGCGTTGCGGTCGATTCCGGCGGCGGCATCTTCCAGCGCACCGATGAGGCCCAAAATCTGCTCCTGGGTGAGCTCCGTTCCGAGGCGGCGGCAAAGGCCGTCTGCTCCATGCCCCGCCGCTCCCGCACACAATACGTTTGCTTCCCGCAGGCGGTGCGATAGAATCTGCAGGGAATCGCGCAGCAGGTTTTTATCTTTTTCAAAGGGCCCGAGAGCCGCGAGAATGCGGTATTCCCGGCGGGAAAGCACCGCTTCCCCGAGGCGGGAGGCTCTTTCCGAGGCCGCCTGCAGGCTTTCGTCCCGGCAGGCTTCCATGATCTTTCCCACACAGCCGCCAAAGATGCGCGCGGCGGCGCGAATTTCCTCTTCCGGTGTATCGGGCAGGGCCCGTTTCACCGCCTTCACCGCATCGTCCTCGGAAATCTCCCCGAGGGTGAACACCGCGGCGCGGGACTGGATCGTATATAACAGCTGGGAGGCCGCTTCACACGTGAGAATAAACACCACATAGGCCGGCGGCTCCTCCAGCACCTTGAGCAGCGCGTTCTGTGCCTGGACAGACATATTCTGCGCTTCCTCCAGAAGGAAGACCTTCCGTTCGGCCTCGTTCGGCAGGATATATGCCCCGCCGATCACCCGGCGGATATCCTCCACGTGGAAGGAGCGGCTGCCCCCCCCGCCGGATACTACGGAAATATCCGGGTGCACGCCCCGGGCCGCTTTCCGGCAGGGAATGCATTCCCCGCAGGGGCGTTTTTCCTCTCCCCGGCAGACGAGATACTGCGCGAGGATGCCCGCGAGCATCCGCTTTCCGCTGCCGGGCGGGCCCTCCAGAATGACGGCATGGGGGAACTTCCCCCCCTCTGCCAGCGCGGACAGCGACTCTTTCACCGCGGGGTTGCCTAAAAATGCTCCGAACTCCATCACAGCTTTTTAAACTGTTCCACGTCCAGAACGAAGACCGTGGCGCCGCCCACGCTCACTTCCACGGGAAGGGAGCTGTACATGCCCATATCGTAAGAGGAGGCGGTGGGCACCATCTGCGTGCGCCTACGGCTGTGCTTTGCAATGATTTCAATAACGCGGTCTATCTTTTCCGCCTCCACGCCGATCAAAAAGGTGGTATTGCCCGCGAGCAGGAAGCCGCCCGTGGTGGCGAGCTTGGTGGCGGAAAAGCCGTCTTTCGTGAGGCCGGAGGAGACCGCGCTGCTGTCGTCGTTATTCACAATAGCCAGTACGAGTTTCATAAAACGCTCCGTTTCTCCGGCGGATAGGCAAAATTGCTTTCGGCCCGCTTTCCGCCGGGAATCCCGGGCCGATTCCTGATTTTCTTTTTTGAAACAGAAAAACTTTGCCGTGCCGGAAAGCGCCGCAATAACGCCTTCCATGCCACTTTTCTAACTTTCACCCAGCGCAAGCCGGGATGATAATAAATTTGAATTTATTTTAACACTTTTACGCGTCGAATACCATAATTTCTTAGGAACCGGGCCATGGATTCTGAAATCCGCTCGCCGTATACCACAACAGGAACGCCGGGCGGGCAGGTGCATACCCCTTCCGCCGCGATCCTGCCCGCCGCTGCTTCTGTTTCCACCACCTCGGACGGCAGCCGGAACGCCTCTGCATACGGCACGGCCTCTTCCGCATATGGCACAGCTTCCCAGGTAAAAGACTCATCGGAACGAGGAAGGGCTGAAAGCGCCTGTTCCACACGAAAAAAATCCTCCTCCGTGTGGAATGGGGTGGGAATCAGCACGAGCCAGCCGCGGTCGGCATACTCGGGTTCCGCGCCGCATTCCCGAAAGATTTCGGCGGCGCGGGTGCCGCTGAGCCCCAGAGGCGCGGTGCCGAAGGCAAGCCGCGTGGGATCGCAGCGCCCCGCCGGGATCAAAAGGCCCTTTTCCAAGGCGAGCCGCTTTAGAGCGCTCACCCGCGGGAGGAGCTTCGAAAACGCATCGCGTGCGCAGCGCTTCATCCAGCCGCCGCACAAATCCATGGAAGCCATAATGAGATAGGATGGGCTGGTGGAGCCGAAGAGAGCCATCACATTTTTGGCCGCTCTCTCATCCTCCGCACGCCTGCAGCAAAGCAGGGCGCTGCCGGTGAGGGCGGGCATGGTTTTATGGAGGGAGCAGGCCGCCATATCCGCCCCGAGCGCAATCGGATGCATATCCTCCGGCAGGAATCGGAAATGTGCGCCGTGGGCAGCGTCCACGAGCAGAGGAACGCCGTGGCTGCGGCAAACGCGGGAAATCCCACGGATATCGCTCACCACGCCGTAATAATCGGGGCTGGTCAAATACACCGCGCCTGCGTCCCCATGCAGACGGAGCGCTTCTTCCACGCTCTCGGGGGTAATGCGCCCGAAGAGGCCTTCGCCCGCCGAGCCGTCCCCAAACAGCCAGACCGGCTCCACCCCCAGAAGGGCGATGGTGTTGAGCGCACTTTTGTGCGCATTGCGCCCGCACAGGAGCTTTTTTCTCCCGTTCAGCGCGAGATACAGCATCGTTTGAATCACGAGCGTGGCGCCGCCTGCCGAATAGAGGACCGGGCAGCCATAATTTCCGCTCATGGTTTCCTCGGAACGGCGGATGGGGCCGTCCGCTTCATATAAACAATCGAGCCCCGGGATTTCCGTTGCATCGAAGGCGAGGACATCGTTCAAGGGAGCCAGTGCTTCCGCCCGGCCGCCGTGGCCCGGCATATGGAACCGGGAGCGGCCCGCCGCGCGGTAAGCGCAAAGCGCATCGAACAGCGGCTGGTCAGACATAATCGCGTCTCATTTCCGCGTTGACATATGCGGGGCTTACGTCAAAATACACCCGGTCGCCCGCCTTGCAGTCGATCCCCGTAACGTCTGCCATCACGCAGGTATAGCCCGCCCGGCCGACGATGGGCACGCGCTTCCCGCCGATCTCGCAGGTAAAGCCGCCGAACGCCGGTTTCTTTTCCCGCAGGAACGCGCCGTCCGCCGTGCCGACCGGGATGGTGGCGAGGCGGGAAGCGCGCGAGGTTTTTCCGCCGCCCTGCAGCGGATATTTTGCGGGCACCCAGCGGACGTCGCACACGTTGGAAGCAAGCCGGCCGATCTTTTTGAGGCCGAGCTTTTCCGCATCGCCGGTGCGGCCGGTGAGCTCTTCGCCCACGCGCACGGCGTCGAGCCGGGCGAAGGGGAACTTCACCGCTTCGAGCGAGCCGGCAATGTGGGTAACGCCATAGCTGATCTCTTCCCGGCGGAGCACCGAAAGGGCATCCATGAACCGGGTGAGCTGAAGCTGCGCGCGTTTTGGCGAGGTGGCCTTATGGAACTGGGCATATACCCCGCAAACCGTGATATCGGTGAGATATTTTACCGTTTGCGCCGCCTTGGCCGCTTCCTCCGGCAAAAAGCCGCTTTCCGCTGCGCCGAGGTCGAACCGGATATGCACCCGCGCCGTTTTGCCGAGCGCCCGCGCCATGCCGCTGAGCAGGACGGCGCTGTCATTCGAGCCGACTGTTGCAATAATGCCTGCGCTCACGATGCGCTCCGCCTCCGCTTCCGTTGCATAGGAAGAGAGCAGCAAAACGTCCACCCCGCCGACGTGCGCAAGGATCCGTTCGGCTTCCTCGAGGCGGGAAACCGCGATCAGCCCCACGCCGCTGCGGGCGAGTTCTCCCGCGGCCTGCACGTCTCCCAAGCCGTAGGCATTGCCTTCCAGCACCGGGATCAGCGCGGTTTTCCCCACCTTTTTCTGTATGGTGCAGAGATTATCCAGCAGGCGGTCAGCCTGTACCAGAAGAGTGGTCATAGCCGGAATTCCTCCCTCATGTTTTCAAATGCCGCAAACGCCTCATATTTCAAGGCGAACGGCCCTTTTTCTCCGATTGTTATTATACCATTTTCCCGTTGGTGCGTCAAATAAATCCTGCCTTTGACAATTGCACCCGCGGCAAAAGTATAGTAATATAAAAAATAGCCGCGAATAGGCGACCGTTTTCCGGCAGAATGGAACAGCGGCTATTTTTTTGGCGCTTCGGTCTCTTCGAGGCCGCGCGCTGTGATTTTACGGCCCACAGGGTGCGGTTTATTGTGGAACGGCGAACGTGCGCAGCCTCCCGCGTTTTGCCTCAAATCAAGAAAGAAGGATATTATATGAAAAAAGCGCTCATGGCTCTTGCAGCCCTGCTTCTTTGTCTCAGCCTCGCGGCCTGCTCCGGCGGGAACGGACCCGCGAAAGAGAACCCGGCCGATGAGGACAACGCACTCCAGGTGCTGACGAAATATTACCAGTGCAGCGTGCAGTACGATATGCTCGGCGCGCTCGACTGTGTGTTTCCCGAATACCGGCAGACTGTGATCGGCCAGTATGGCGGAGAGGCCAACATCCGGCAAAGCTTTACGCAGAACCCGGATGAAAAAGAGCGGGTGACTGCCAAGGTATCGGTTGCCGCCATCGATAAGGACACGTATTCGGACGAAACGAATTTTTCCGAAATTACCGAAAGCCTCGCTTCCACCTATTTGATTGAAAAAGATAAAATAGAGGCTGTGTGGGTTTATAACCTGAAGCTGGAAATGTCTAACGCGGAAGGGACAAACGAACAGAACGTGACCTGCCCGGCGGTCAAATACAAGGGCAGCTGGTATATCTGCCACTTTTAAAGCAATAGGCTGAAAGCGCCAGGGGAGCTCCCCTGGCGCTTTTTGATTTCCGCGTAAAAAAAGCCTCCGCAGAATGGAGCGTCGAGATAGGAAAACAGTAGGGACGAATACTATTCGCCCGCGGGCGGCTAATAGCCGCCCCTACGGATTTTCTTAAAACAACGCTCTGAAACGGAGGCTTTTTGTAATGCTTAAATATAGATTAGTCGCAGATGGTCTGCTCCGTGTCCTTATCGAAGAGGAAGATCTTCTCCGGCTCGAGGGCAACGTCGATCACATCATTGGCGTTCGCGGTACTGGTGGTTGCAACGCGGGCGGTAAAGCTGCTGCCTTCACAGTTGAGGTACAGGAAGGTTTCCGCACCCATCATTTCCGTTACTTCCACGGTAGCCTTGATGGTGGAATCCTTGAACTGCTCGAGGTATTCGGGTTCGTCATGCACATTTTCCGGACGGATGCCGAGCACGACTTCCCTGCCGATGTAGGCCTGGAGCTTGCCGTCTTTGTTCTTGCTTTCCGGCAGGGCAATTTTATAATCGCCGAATACCGCGAAGAACTGGCCGCCTTCCTGCTCGATGGTAGCATCAATAAAGTTCATTTGCGGAGAGCCGATGAACCCAGCGACAAACATGTTGCAGGGATGGGAATAAAGAGCCTGGGGCTTATCGACCTGCTGAACAAGGCCGTCTTTCATAACCACGATGCGATCGCCCATGGTCATGGCTTCGGTCTGGTCATGCGTTACATAAATAAAAGTGGTGCCGAGGCGGAGATGGAGCTTGGAAAGCTCGGTGCGCATCTGGGCGCGGAGCTTAGCATCCAGATTGGAAAGAGGCTCGTCAAGAAGGAAGACCTTCGGCTCGCGGACGATGGCACGGCCCAGGGCAACACGCTGGCGCTGGCCGCCGGAAAGAGCCTTCGGCTTTCTCTGGAGCAGGTGGGTAATATCGAGGATGCGCGCGGCCTCTTCCACGCGGCGCTTGATTTCCTTCTTCGGCACCTTGCGCAGCTTCAGGCTGAACGCCATGTTATCGTATACGGTCATATGCGGATAAAGAGCGTAGTTCTGGAACACCATGGCGATGTCGCGGTCCTTCGGAGCCACATCGTTCATACGGGTATCGCCGATATAAAGATCGCCTTCGGTGATTTCCTCCAGACCCGCGATCATACGGAGGGTGGTGGATTTACCGCAGCCGGAAGGCCCGACCAGAACGATAAATTCCTTATCTTCGATTTCCAGGTTGAAATCGGTTACCGCAGTAACACCGCCCGAATAGCGCTTGTAAATTTTCTGCAAAGATAAGCCTGCCATGTAATGAATCCCCCTATGTATAATAGATTTGGAACAATGAATTGTCTCAATAACAACATAGAATACTATAACAAATCCTTGGAAAAAAGGCTATTCCCCGATTGCCCAAACTTTAAAATACTTATTTATGGAACTTAACCAATTCCCGTTTTTTCTTTCGTTTTTCTATACAATTTTCTTTCAGAAATTTCTCAACCGCTGTACTTCCTGTCCAGTAAGGGCCCTGGAAGCTCCTTCCTGCAGGGTTTCATCCAGCTCCACTCCTCCGATGCGGATGCGCTTGAGCCATTCCACCGTTCTGCCCGAAGCCGCCGCCATTCGTTTGATCTGATGATACTTCCCCTCCCGGATGGTGATGCGTACAAAGGCTTTTTCCAGGATATCGAGCTCCGCGGGCTGGCATTCCGTGCCGTCCGCCAGCCGGATCCCCCCGGCAAACAGCTTTTGCATTTCCCCATCCGCCGGCTTGTCCAGCCGGGCGAGGTAAACCTTCGGCACATGGCTGCGGGGCGAGAGTATCCGGTGGGCAAGCGCGCCGTCGTCTGTGAGCAGCACGAAGCCGACGGTATCCTTATCCAAACGCCCTGCCGGGAAAAGCCCTTTGCGGTACAGGCTTTCGGGCAGAAGGTCCACAACCGTCTGCGCATGAGGGTCGCGGCTCGCGGAAAGGACTCCTGCGGGCTTGTTCATCATGATATACACATGCTTTTCGCTGCACACGGGAACGCCGTCCAGCGAGACGGCATCCCTGCCGTGCTCCACCTTTGCGGCAGGGTCGCTCACGCGGCTGCCGTTTACCGTTACCCGCCCGCTTCGTATGGCGGTATGAGCCTCCTTGCGGGTGAGGCCCCGAAAATTGGCGATCGTTTTATCCAGGCGTTCCAAACACGTTCACTTCCTTCGGTTTTTTTGCCCGCCCCGCGCTCGTTTTGCCGCAGGGCGGGCGTTCCTTCTGACTTCGGCGCGGGCTTTCCCGCTGCCCGGTTATTGTATCACACGCCGGCCCCCGGGCGCAATCCTCATTCCGGCAGCCGCAGGCCGTGCATGAAGCCGTTCATCTCCACGGAGCACACGTCTCCTCCGATGAGCTTGCCTTCACACACGAGGAGGTTTGCCTGGATGCCTTCCGGATGGTCGGGATAGTTGGATAACATATAGGTATACCGCATGGCCTGTTTTCCTTTGAAATCGCTCAAGTCAAAGCCCTGCTCCTTTTGCAGTTCGTTATAGCTTCGATACACGTCGTCGAATTCCGCCGGAATCGTGATTTCCCGCGCCTCCGGCTGCGCTTCGGCAAGCTGCCAGCCGATCGACTGGAGATACGCCGTGCGCTGCTCCTCCGTTTCGGCGGCAACCGGTTCCTGCGGCGCTGCCGGCGGATTCTCCTGCTTTTTGCTCTCCCCCAGCAGAAAGACCGAAAGCACAATCGCCGCTGCAACCGCCAGCACGGCAATGGCGGCGACCTTTTTATTCAGCCTGATATTCCATACCTTCATGATGTTTCCCCCCACAACGCATTCTTGCAGCCGGAGTGCTGCGCTCCTATATTGCCATTGTATGAAAAAGAGGGGGAAAATAGACGTGCCTTCTGCTGGAAAAACAAAGAAGCGGCGGGGAAATTCCCCGCCGCCCGGTCATGTTAATTTATTCTACATCGCCTCTGGTCTTCGCCTCCTCGATAACCTTCTGGGCCACCGGCGCAGGCGCTTCCTCGTAACGCTCGAAGGCGAGCGTATAGCTTCCCTTTCCGTGGGTGATGGAGCGCAGGGCGGTGGAAAAATCGCCCATAGCCGCCATAGGCACCTCCGCCGTGAGCTCCTGCATACCGTCTTCCAGCGGATTCATGCCGAGCACGCGCCCGCGGCGCTTGTTGACTTCACCGATCACATCGCCCATGCTGGCGTCGTCCATCAAGGCGGTCAGCATCCCGATCGGCTCTAAGATCACGGGGCCCGCCTGCGGGATGCCCGCGCGGTATGCGAGCGCCGACGCAAGCTTGAAGGACATTTCAGAGGAATCCACGGGATGGTAGGAGCCGTCCACCAGCGTCGCCTTGAGGCCCACCATCGGGTAGCCTGCAAGCACACCCTTTCCGATGCATTCGCGCAGGCCCTTTTCCACCGCCGGGAAGAATCCCTTCGGCACCACGCCGCCCACTACCTTTTCTTCGAAAACAAAATCATCGGTATCGCAGGGCTCGAATTCGATCCAGACATGGCCGAACTGCCCGTGGCCGCCCGTTTGTTTTTTATGCTTGCCCTCCACGCGGACCTTTTTGCGGATGGTCTCGCGGTAGGCGACGCGCGGCGTTTCCATTACGACCTCCACGCCGAACTTTGCCCTCAGCTTGGAAACGATCACATCCAGATGCTGCTCGCCGAGCCCGGAAAGGATCTGCTGGTGCGTTTCCTTATTCTGGGAGAAGGTGATGGTTTTATCCTCCTCCATCATGCGGATGAGGCCCTGCGCGAGCTTTTCCTCATCGCCGTTTTTCTTCGGGAACACGGCCTTGGAAAGGCAGGGGGCCGGGAATTCGATTCCGGGAAGGGTGAGCTTCCGCGCGGGATCGCACAGCGTATCCCCCGTGAGGACGTCTCCCAGCTTCGCCACCGCGCCGATATCGCCCGCGGGAACCGCCGGCGAGTCCTCCTGCCTGCCGCCGCGCGGGAACATCACCTTGCCGATACGCTCCGTGCCTCCCGTTCGGCTGTTGATGAGGATGGAATCGCCCGTGATGCGCCCGGAAACCACCTTGAAATAATTCAGCTTGCCAACAAACGGGTCGGCCACGGTTTTGAAGACGATGGCCGCCGTTTTTTCCGATTCTTCGGGCGAAAGGAGGATTTCCTCCCCGCCCTCCAGCACCGCCGCTTCACACTCAGCCTCCGCCGCACTCGGCATGATGCGGGAAAGGCCGTCCAGCATGAGGTCCACGCCCTCGAGGCGCAGGCCGCTGCCGCAGTATACCGGGCAGATTTCGCCGCTCGCCACGCCCTTTTTGAGGCCGCTGAGGATTTCTTCCTTGGTGAAGGGCTCGCCGGAGAAGTATTTGTCCATCAGCTCATCGTCCGCTGTGGCGACCGCTTCGAGCAATATCTTCCGGATGTGCTCGCCGCGCGGGAGCTCCGGCATAGCGGTCTCCGTCTTTTTCCCGTTTTGGTAGGCATAGGCCTTCTCTTCCACGAGGTTTACATAACATAAAACCTTCCGTTCCTCCACATACGGTACGACGATCGGGCAGACCGACGGCCCAAAGGTAACGGTGAGCTGGTTGAATACCTTATAAAAGTCGGCGCTTTCGCTATCGAGCTTGGAAACAAAGAAAGCCTTGGGCTTTCCCGCCTTTTTCGCGGCGGCAAACGCCTTCTCTGCGCCCACCGTCACGCCCGATTTGCCGGAAATCACGATGAGGGCCGCATCAGCCGCGCGCATACCTTCACACACGCCGCCTTCAAAATCAAACAAGCCGGGAGTATCGATCCAGTTGATCTTGCCCTCCTGCCACTCAATGGAAGCAACCGCCGTGGAGACCGTTGCGCGGCGTTTCTTTTCTTCCGGATCAAAATCCAGAACGGTATTCCCTTCCTCGATCTTTCCGAGCCGGTCGGTAGCTCCGGCGGTGAATAAAACCGCTTCGGCAAGCGAGGTCTTTCCCGACCCGCCGTGCCCGGCAAGGGCGATATTGCGGATATGTTCGGCTGAATACTGTTTCACTGTTGCTTCCTCCATTCTGCCGCCCCGGGATGAGGGCGGGTGTATTGTGCCTTGCGGCAGATTTTTCGCCCGGAACGGACGTTTTTTGACTATAATCCATAAAATCGGGATAAAATCCGTTTTTAATTATAGCGTAATTGCACATCAATATCAATGATTATTCAGCCGGAGATGAAAAAAACACCCAACGAACGTAAAAATTCATCGGGTGTTTTTGTGCATAATGTTCAAGCTCGTCTGCTAAAAACGACGCAGACTCGGCAGAATGCCGCCGACCATGAGCGTGACCGCCTGCACGGCAAGCACCTTCGCCGCGGAAAGCAGGGCCGTGCCCGGATACAGCGCCAGGAAAACGGTGAGCCCGTATCCCAGCACCATGGCCGCCGTTTGGGCGACGGACACATAGCGCAGTGCGCCGCAGAGGCGCGTGCAGCGCCCGAGCAGGCGCAGAAACACGCCCGTTTCCCCGCTGTAAAGCACGCCGGCCGGCGCGGGAGAATCGCTTCGGATGGATTCTCCGTATTGCTTGACCGTCACATTTTCCGCAACCGCCGCCGTTCCCTCCGAAAGGCCGAACCCGTTTTCGAGAAGGGCGGGCGTTATATTCGCATCGGTCGTGCTGACGATCATGCCGATGCCGTGGTTTTCCAGAGTCTCCAAAGAGTCCGCCAGGCCGTCGTCGAACGAATAGGTCATGGCAAAGAGGGCTGCCAACTTCTGATCGATGGCCACATAGGTGATGTTTCGGCCCGAACGGCGGATCTTTTCCTCCAGCTCCGCCGCCGGAGGAACGATGCCGTGCGCGCTGACGAGCTCCCGGTTGCCGATGAGGATGGTACGCCCTTCAATTTTGCCGATCAGGCCCATTCGGTCGCTGTAAGCGGTGTATTCCACCTTCGGCAGATATTCGGTTTTATCCTGCAAAACCTTCATGAACATTTCCGCCAGCGGGGATTTTGCTTCCACTGTAACAGCCGCGGCATACAGGATGATCTTATCGATCGGTTCGTCCCCCAAAAGCTTGATGCCCTGAAGCAGGACGGCGTCTTTGGAAAACAGGTCGGCCGCATCCACCAGTACCGCGTCCGCGGAGCTCGCCTCCTCGGCCGCCTCTCCACCTGAAAGCATGGCCCCATCTTCCAGGCTCTTTGTCGCGGCTCGCCGGTTCATGAGCCCCGAAGCGAGCATCGAAGCGGAGGGCACGCAGATGCAGAGCAGCGTCACAGCTACGGTGAGAGCTTCGAAGAAGGTGCGCCCCGTCAGCATCGTTCCGAAGCCCACCGCAATGGAGCCGATGATGCCCACGGGAGCGAGCACGGAAGCGTTTCGCTGAACAGAATCCTCCGCAAAGGAGAAGGTCAAAAAGCGCTCGAAGAAGCCCGCGCCCCGCCCGGAAAGCACCAGAGCATCCGGGATATCCATCGGTTTTGCAAGAGCGTCCGCCAGCATTTGGTCTTCCACCGGTAAAACCGCTTTTTTAGGTTCTTCCGAAGTGAGATATGCAAAGTTCCGCTCCACCCGGGAGGCTTGCAGCCATTTCCCGAGCTGATTCAGAAACAGGAGAAGCACAAGGACCGCCGCATATACCGGAAGGCCCCCTCCCGCTCCGGCAAACCGGTTCGGGAAAGCGATGAGGAGCCCCTGCTGCACCGCCGACGCAAGGAAAGCGGCGGAAAGCGCGGAATCGAGCGGCGCGCCCCCGCGGAAGAGCGAAACGAGGCCCTTTATCACTGTTTGGAAGCAAAGGGCAAAGGCCAGCACCATCAATACAGTGCATACGAGCAGATAGGTGCGCGGGTTCGCCGCCGGATGGATGAATTCCGGCAGCTCGAATTTGAGTGAGGGAAGAAATTGCAGCAGGCCGAGCAGAAACGCGAGGATTCCGGCGAAAACGGTTTTCCACCGTGCGGAGCGCACGCTGCCGGAAAGCTCTTCCTGAATTTCCTCCGCCTGCGATGGATCAGTGAATTCATCCTCGCGGACGGAAAGCTCATATTCCTCTTCTTCCCCTTCGAACGCCGGCTTTGCCGTTTCTCCGGGTTCGTTCTGTGGTTCCCTGCCGCTGAAGCGCATACGCGGGCGAGCCGCGGGGGCTTCCTCCTGTTCCAGTTCCTCGTCTTCCAAAAGCATTTCCTTCAAAAGGGGCGAGCGCAGCTCCGCAGCCTTACGGGCCGGCGCAGCTTCCTGCTCCTGCTGCGGCTTTCCATCGATTTCGCGGGTCTGCTCGGTATTGTCGTCGGTGTCTACGATCCTGCCGCGGCCGACCACTACCTCGTGATGGAGCAAAGGCTTGCGGGAAGGCTTCCTTTCCCCATCGTCCCCTGCCTTTTCTTTCGCCTTGGGAGCGAGCTCCTCCTCCGGAATATGTACGGTGAATTTCTTCGGTGCGGGAGCTTCCTCCTGTTCCTTCGGCGGTTCCTTTGGGGCAGGCCGGTCGATTTTGATCTTCATGATCTCTTCCGGTGTGATAGGATTATAATAGGAGCCTGCCCGCGTATAGGTAACGGGCGGTTTTTTCTCTTGCTTGTTTACATGCTTCGGCCGGAATTCGGATTTAAATTCCTCCATGGCCGGTTTTGCGGCCTTTGGAGGTACGGGCTTCTGCACCGGCGCAGCAGGCGCTGGAGCAGCCTCCTTTGCCTCTTCCCTCACGACTGGGCGAGAGGGAGGCCTCTGCACCGGCGCCCCCGCCTCCGGGCGGAGAGGCTCCTTCCGTTCCGGTTCCGCCGCGGCGGGCTTTGGCGCAGGCCGCGCGGGTGCCGCCTGGCTTTTGCCTTTTCGCATCTGCCGGACTTCCTCTAAGATATCGTCCAGCGAATAGCCCCCGGGGGGATCGTAGCGGTCAAAATCATATTTTCCCATAAGCAACCTCCATAAAAGCCCCGGCCTGCCCGTTATTTTGCACGCAATCCTGCGCGCTGGCGGGCCGCCTCGTACATTAAAATCCCCGCCGCGACAGACGCGTTCAGAGAATTGATCTTGCCCTTCATGGGAAGGGAAAGCAGAAAATCACATTTTTCCCGGACGAGGCGGCTGATGCCGAAGCCCTCCGAGCCGACGACCAGTCCGACGGGGCCGGCAAGGTCCGTGCCGCACCAGTTCGAGCCTTCCATATCCGCGCCGTATATCCATATGCCGCGCTCCTTGAGCTGGTCGATGGTCTGCGCGAGGTTCGAAACCCGCGCCACCGGCAGATAGGCCACCGCGCCCGCAGACGCCTTTGCCACTGCCGCCGTGAGCCCCACTGAATGGCGCTTTGGAACGATGACGCCATGCGCGCCGGCGGCTTCCGCCGTCCGGATCACGGCGCCGAGGTTGTGCGGGTCTTCGAGGCCGTCGCACAAAATGAGAAAGGGGGGCTCGCCCCGCTCCTCCGCGCGCCGGAGAAGCTCGTCCACGGTGACGTAGCTCTCCGCGGCGATGACCGCCACAACGCCCTGATGGTTCACATGCCCGCATTTGAAGCTGAGCTTTTCCGCAGACGCCTGCTTTACGGGAATCCCCCTCTCACGGCACATGGCCGCGATCACGGAAAGGGAGCCTCCCCTTTCCCCGGACGACAAAAAGACGCTGTCCACCGGGCGGCCGGAACGAAGCGTTTCCAGCACGGCGTTGCGTCCTGCTATGATATCGGTTTCGGGCGTTTGTTTTTCCTGCACGCTGCCGTTCTCCTTTACGCGGTAAAATCCCGGCGGGATTCCAAAGCAGGCTGCCGCACTTCAGACGCCATGCCGGAAAACCGCTTATTTACTGCAATTGTATCATAATTTCCCGAAAAAAAGAAGAGACCGGCGCGTTTTTTCCGGGGAAAGGAAGATTTTTCCGAAATATTTTCTTAAAAGAGGCCGAAAACCGCGCCAACGAGCAGGCAGGCCGCCGCACCGCAGGCAAAGCAGAGGGAATAGCCGAACGCCCGGCTATGCTTTTTCGTACTTTTCTTTTTGTGGTATACCGGCGGCATATAGGTCTTTACCACCCGCTCCGCCTCGGCCTGCAGCGCTTTTTTCTGCATTTCCGAATATTCCGCGCTCACAAAAAACAATGCCCGTTCAAAATAGCGGCAGCCTGTATCGTGCACCTCGATGATCTGCCGGTTGACTCCCTTAATCATGCAGAATACCTCCCCGAAAGAATTTTCCGGTGGTATTCTGGGCATGGAAGGCCATGTTTATTCATCTATTCAAAGCCGCAAAAGCCTCAAATTGCGCGCTTTCTTTACAAATCGTTAACATAAATATGTGGAAAACCCTGTGGATAACGTGGATAACAGCTCAAAAACCGATTGATTCGCCGCGTTTTTCGGCATTATTCAAAAAGAATAGAAACTAAATTATGTTAACTTCATAAAGCCGCATCCTTTTTTCGCCGTTATTTTGCGGAGTCCGCTCCCTCGGGCGGATGGCTGGTGAGCCACTCCACGGCGCGCTCGATGGAATCGCGGCAGGATGCAAAATCCTCTTCCGACCCGCGGCTCCGGTAATCAAACATGCGGCAGAAGCGGTCGATCTCCTCCCGGATTTCGCACAGGCTTTTTTCGCATAGGCGGTCGCACTCCCGGCTGAATTCGCCATACCGTTTGCGGGAAAGCTTCCGCCTGCCGTCTGCCAGCAGGCGGCGGCGATGCAGGCGGCAAAGCCCTGTCTGCCCGGCGAACAGCTCCCGGAACTCCGCCTCCTCCTCGTACATTTTGAAGATGGTCACAAGCATATGCTTCATGCCCCACTCGATCTCGCGGCAGACGAAGCAATCGTCTTCCTTCGGCGCGCGGGCGCCGAATTCCGCACGCTCCACTTCCGCTAGGTGCGACTGGAGGATCAGCGCGACCGAAAGCCGCTTGCGCCGCTTCGCCATCATGGAAAAATGGCGGTGGCAGAAGCCCGCCCGGTTGGTATCCTCCCGCACATCCGGCTCCATCATGGCGGCTCCTGTGATATAATCGACCATCCGCTCCTCCAGCATGTTCTGCAAACGGCAGAGCGGGCAGCCGTCTTTCGGCTCGAACACCTCGCTGACGGGGATGGTACAGATATCCTGTTTCATGGGGGCTCTCCTTTCAAAACGCTCGGCTCCGGGCGTTCCCGAAAAAAACGGAAGCGGTTGATTTTTGAATATAAACACGATACACTGAAAGACGGCGGTAAAACCGGCGCCGGGGGGATTTGCCCGGCATAATAGCTGCCGCCGCTTCGCGGCGTGGGGGCATAAGGCAGGTATAATAACCGCTTTGCGGTTA
>CAUBKG010000026.1 GCA_958436475.1 uncultured Clostridia bacterium | reverse complement strand
ATATTTCCTACTCACAGGCTCTTTTTTGTGCTGTCCGCACAATCTGGGGCGGTGCAATATCGTCTCTCCGGGAGGCGTTTTGTATGCGCCGGTTTAAAAAATATGGAACTGCACGATGATGCCGGCAAAAACAATGGAAACCATCGAAAGGAGCTTGATGAGGATGTTGATGGAGGGGCCGGAGGTATCCTTGAACGGGTCGCCCACGGTATCGCCCACCACGGCGGCCTTGTGGCAGTCGCTTCCCTTGCCGCCGAGGTTGCCCGCCTCGATGTATTTCTTGGCGTTATCCCAGCTGCCGCCGGAATTGGCCATCATAATGGCCAGCAGGAACCCGCACACAAGCGCGCCGGCCAGCATGCCGATCACGCCGCTCACCCCGAGGATGAGCCCGGTGGCGATAGGGGAGACAATGGCGATAATGGCGGGCAGGATCATCTGGCGCAGGGCCGAGCGGGTGCAGAGGTCCACGCAGGAGGCATAATCGGGCTCCGATTTGCCTTCCATCAGGCCCTTAATTTCTTTAAACTGGCGGCGGACCTCCATCACGATCGCCTGTGCGGCGCGCCCCACGGAATTCATGGTGAGCGAAGCAAAGACGAAGGCGAGCATACCGCCGATGAAAAGGCCGATGAGAACGGGCGGATTGATGACCTGGAGATCGTAATCCCCTCCGCCGATTTCCCTTACCTTATCGAGATAGGCAGCGATCAGCGCAAGGGCGGTCAGCGCCGCGGAGCCGATGGCAAAGCCCTTGCCGGTGGCTGCGGTGGTGTTGCCGAGGGAGTCGAGCGCGTCCGTTCGGCGGCGGACCTCCGGGTCGAGCCCCGCCATTTCCGCAATGCCGCCCGCGTTATCGGCCACGGGGCCGTAAGCATCGGTCGCAAGCGTGATGCCGAGGGTGGAGAGCATGCCGACCGCGGCGATGCCGATGCCGAACAGGCCCATGGAAGCGTTGGCGGCGCCGCCCGCGAACAGGAAGGCCGCCATAACGGCGACGCCGATGATGATGACCGGAGCCGCGGTGGAAATCATGCCGAGCGACAGCCCGCTGATGATGATGGTGGCGGCGCCGGTTTTGGAGGATTCAGAAAGCTTTTTTGTGGGACGGTATGCATCCGAGGTGAAATATTCGGTGAAAAAACCGATGGCAACGCCAGCGGCCAGGCCGCAGAGGATAGAGCCGTATAAGCCGATATAATCCCGCCCGAGCAGGAACCACACGAGCGGGAAGGCGGCGATTGCAATCAGCACGGCGGAAAGGTCCGTACCCCGCCGCAGGGCGGAAAGCAGGGATTTCTGCGTGGCATTTTCCTTCGTGCGCACGAAAAAGGAGCCGATGATGGAGCAGAACACACCGATGGCGGCGAGCGAAAGGGTCAGCACAAAGGCGTGGAGCGGGTCTACCCCGGCAATGCCGGAAAAAGCGGAAACACCCAGTGCGCAGGCCGAAATAATGGAGCCGAAGTAGGATTCGTACAGGTCCGCCCCCATGCCGGCAACGTCGCCCACGTTATCGCCCACATTGTCTGCAATCACGGCGGGGTTGCGGGGGTCGTCCTCCGGGATGCCGGCTTCCACCTTGCCCACGAGATCCGCGCCGACGTCGGCGGCCTTGGTGAAGATGCCGCCGCCCACACGGGCAAACAGGGCCATGGAGGAAGCGCCGATGCCGAACATCAGCATGGTGGAGGCGGTTTCCCCCGTGGTGCAGTGGAACCCGTAGGTCAGAAGGAAATACCAGAAGGAAAGGTCGAGCAGGCCGAGGCCCACTACCGTGAAGCCCATCACAGAGCCCGCCGAGAAGGCGACCCGCAGCCCGCGGTTGAGACTATGCTGGCAGGCGTTGGCCGTGCGCGCGTTCGCGGCGGTGGCGATGCGCATTCCGATAAAGCCCGAAAGGGCCGAATAGCAGCCGCCCGTAATAAAGGCAAAGGGAACGAAATAGGAAAGGAACCCGCCGAAGGCAAGCGCCAGCAGCACCGCAAACATCACGGCGAAGAAAATGGCGACCACCGTATACTGGCGTTTTAAGTAAGCGTTCGCACCCTTGCGGATGCTCTGGGAAATGCTTTTCATCTTTTCGGAGCCTTCCGAAAAGCGGAGCACCCGGCGGGACATCACAACTGCAAAGAGAATTGCCGCGGCCGCGCCGAGGGGGGCCAGATAGATCAGGGAATTGAGATCCGGCATAAGGAATCCTCCTGTTCTTTTATGGACTGTTCCAGAACGGCTCATGCTATCTGCGCGGGAAAAGGAGCCCCCGCGGAAAAATAAGCCTTATAAAATTATTATACTAAAGGACAAGTTTAATTCAAGCAAAATCGGTCGGAAATACTTCCAAAAATGATTCCATAAATTTGGTAACGGGTGAAAAAGCAGAAAACCTGCTGCCCCCCGGCAGACGTGCGAAAGGACGCCGCCGGGAAAACAAGGGGAATCCGGCGGAAAACAGAGGAGCTTGACAAATCCCCGCGCCGGGCGATACACTAACAGAAGATGCTGCCCTTGCACACCGAGGGTATGAAAGAGGGATATTTGCTATGACGAAAAAACAGCGGCTGGCCGCGGCGGTAGAGCGGCTGAAGGAACGGTATCCGGACGCGCTCTGTTCGCTTACCTCCCGCAGCGCCTTCGAGCTGCTCGTTGCCACCCGGCTTTCCGCCCAGTGCACGGATGCTCGCGTTAATCTTGTGACCCCCGCGCTGTTTGCGCGCTGTCCGGACGCCGGGGCGCTTGCCGAGACCCCGGTGGAAGAGGTAGAAGAGTTGATCCGTACCTGCGGGCTCTATAAAACCAAGGCGAGGGATCTCGTTGCGATGGCCGGGGTCCTGGTGGAAAAGCATGGGGGCCGCGTGCCCGATACCATGGAGGAGCTCACCGCCCTGCCGGGCATCGGCCGCAAAACAGCCAACCTCATCATGGGGGATATTTACGGCGCGCCCGCCGTGGTAACGGATACCCATCTGATCCGGCTTGCAAACCGCCTGGGGCTCGTGGATACGAAGGACCCCTTCAAGGTGGAGCAGGCCATGTGGAAGATCATCGACCCGGCGGAATCGAATAACTTCTGCCACCGGGCCGTTTTGTTCGGGCGGAATATCTGCACCGCGCGCTCGCCCCGCTGCGGCGAATGCCCGCTTGCGGATATTTGCCCCGCCGGGAAAGACGGGGGCAAAAACGCCTGAGCCGTTTTAAGAAATAAGCCCCGGCCAAAAGCCGGGGCCTGTTTATTTCCCGGGGAAAGTCCACTAGCCGGCAAGCGGGCAGACCGTGCCCTCCACAAATGAAATATACGCCTCGGCTTCGAGGATGACCTGGCACCCCCGCTGACCCGCGCTGATGCTCACCTTTGGCACGCCGCGGATGCTTTCATCGATGAAGGTGGGGAATTTCTTTTTCATGCCGACGGGGGAGCATCCGCCGCGGATATAGCCGGTAACGCCCTGCAGATCCTTCACGTGCAGCATTTCCACCTTTTTGTTGCCCGAGGCTGCCGCTGCTTTTTTCAGGTTTACCTCGCGGTTCACGGGCAGGGAAAACACCACATAGCCGGTTTTATCCCCCTTTGCCACGAGCGTTTTGAATACCATGCCGGGGTCGAGCCCCAGCTCCTCCGCCGCATGCAGGCCGGAAAGGTCCGCTTCGTCGTATGCGTATTCCCCGGCTGTGTAAGGGATTTTCGCCTGGTCGAGCAGACGCATCACATTTGTTTTTTTCATGGAAAGGGCCTCCGTAACCGCTCACCCGGCGCGCCGGATGAAAATTTGGGCCGGTTTCCCCCAACAGAAGGGGAAAACCGGCCGCTGTGAAATCAAAATATCCTGCGCCCGCTTACCGCTCCAGATTCTGCGAACGGGCGGGGCCTACGCCGACCATTTTCACCGGGCAGTCGAGCTGCTGCTCGAGGAACGCAACGTAATCCTTTGCTTCCTGAGGGAGCTCATCGTACGAGGTGCACCTGGAAAGGTCGCCGTCAAAGCCGGGCAGCTCTTCGTATATGGGGCTGCAGTCGGCAAGGTCCTCGAGGCTGGTGGGGAAATTGCGGATGAGGCTGCCGTCCGACCGGCGGTAGGCAACGCACACCTTCAGGGTCTTGAGCCCGGAAAGGGTATCGAGCTTGTTGAGGGCGATGCCGGTCAGGCCGTTCACGCGCACCGCGTGGCGGAGGATGACGGCATCGAACCAGCCGCAGCGGCGCGGGCGGCCCGTGGTGGTGCCGAATTCGCCGCCGAGGTTTCGGATCTGGTCGCCCGTTTCATCGAACAGCTCGGTGGGGAAGGGGCCCTTGCCCACGCGGGTGGTGTATGCCTTGGCAACGCCGAGCACCTCGGAGATCATCCCCGGGCCGATGCCGATGCCTGTGGTGAAGCCGCCCGAGATCGGGTGGCTGGAGGTAACATAAGGGTAGGTTCCCATATCGATATCCAGAAGGCAGCCCTGCGCGCCCTCGAAGAGGACGTTTTTCCCTTCGCGCACCGCGTTATAGGTGAGGACGGAAACGTCCTCCACGTATTTCCTAAGCTGCCGGCCATATTCGGTGTATTCCTCGATGACCGCGCCGATATCCAGCGCCTTGCCGCCGTAGAGCTTTGTAATAATATCGTTTTTCTGGCTGCCGACGAGCGCCGCCTTTTCCGCAAAGCGTTCCGGAACGATCAGATCGCTCATGCGCAGGCCGCAGCGTTCGGCCTTATCCATATAGCAGGGGCCGATGCCGCGCCGGGTGGTGCCGATGTCGCTTCCGCCGCGGGCGGCTTCCGAAAGGCCGTCCAGCTCGATGTGCCACGGCAGGATGACATGGGCGCGCGGGTCGATCCGCAGGTTTTCGCAGGTAACGCCGCGGGCCTTCAGGCCGCCGATCTCTTCGAGCAGCACCTTCGGGTCCACAACCACGCCGCAGCCGATGAGGCAGAGCGTTTGCGGATACAGGATGCCGGAGGGGATCAGGTGGAGCTTGTACACTTCATCGCCCGATTGCACGGTGTGGCCGGCGTTGTTGCCGCCCTGGGCGCGCACCACGACGTCCGCGCGGGAAGCGAGGATATCGATGATTTTGCCTTTGCCTTCGTCGCCCCACTGGGAGCCTACCACTACATTAGCAGCCAAAATAAAAACCCCATTTCATAAAATAGCCTTGCGGTCTGCACCGGCAGAATCCTTCGAGAAGGGCCGATGCTCAACAAACGTTAATATTATAGCAAATACGCTAGTAAGACGCAAGGAAAAACGCAGAAACAGCGGGCTTTTTCCGAAAAACGGGATGCGCGTGCCCGCGCGGGTAATTTTTCCTTTACGGCGAGGGGGAAGGAATAGTATAATAAAATCACTGTAATTTTTATGAAAAACGGAGTTGATGTTTCTTTTATGGAAACTGGCAGTATCTTGCAGATTCTTTCGCTGGCCGTCCTCGTGCTGCTCAGCGCGTATTTTTCCGCCACGGAAACAGCCTTTTCGAGCGTGAACCGCATCCGCCTCAAAAATATGGCGGAGGACGGCAACCGCAAAGCCGCGCTGGCCCTTTCCCTGACCGACCAGTACGATAACCTCCTTTCCACCATTCTCATCGGCAACAACATCGTCAACATCGCGGCGGCGTCTTTGGCAACGGTGCTGTTCACGCGGTATTTCGGCAACGCGGGCGTCACCCTTTCCACCGTGGTGATGACGGTGGTCGTGCTGATTTTCGGGGAGGTTTCGCCCAAAAGCATGGCGAAGGAAAGCCCTGAGCGGTTCTGCCAGTTTTCCGCCCCCATCGTGCGGGTGCTGAACACCCTGCTCACGCCCCTCAATTTCCTGTTCCGGCAGTGGAAAAAGCTGCTGCGCCGCATTTTCAAGCCGGGCGAGGAGCGGGGCATCACCGAAGACGAGCTCATCACCATTGTGGACGAAGCGCAGAGCGAAGGCGGCATCGGCGAGCATGAGGGCGAGCTTATCCGCGCAGCCATCGAATTCAGCGACCTCACGGTGGAGGATGTTTTTACCCCCCGCGTGGACGTGGAGGCCGTCGCGGTGGACAGCACCATGCAGGAAATTTCCGATCTGTTCCTCGAAACGGGCTTTTCCCGCCTGCCGGTATATGACGGCACGGTGGACAACATCATCGGCATCGTGCATGAAAAGGATTTTTACCGCAGCCTGGTTTCCGGCCGGCAGGATATTGCGGATATCACGGAAAAAATACTCTGCACCACGCTCAACACGAATATTTCCGTGCTCCTGCGCCAGCTCCAGCACGCCAAGGCCCACATGGCCGTGGTGGTGGATGAATACGGTGGCACGGCCGGCATCGTGACCATGGAGGATATCCTGGAAGAGCTCGTGGGAGATATCTGGGACGAGCACGAGGAAGTCATCGAGGAATTCCGGAAGGTGGGCGAAGGCCGGTATGTCATCCAGTGCACGGCCAACCTCGAGGATATGTTCGAGCTGCTGGGGCTGGATGATGAATACGACAGCGTGACCGTGAGCGGCTGGGTGTTCCAGGAGCTCGGCCACGTGCCCCGCGTAGGGGATACCTTCGTCTATGAAGACCTGCGGGTGCTGGTGACCAAAACCGACGCGCGCCGGGTGCTCGAGATCGAGGTGGAAGTGGAAAAGGGGGAAGACGGAGATGCGGTATGACACCGTCCTGTTCGATCTTGACGGCACGCTGACCGATTCGAGCGAGGGCATCGTAAAGAGCCTGCAGCATGCGCTGAAGGCGTTCGGCATCGAGCGGGAGAGGGAAAGCCTTTTAAAGTTTATCGGGCCGCCCATCCAGGAGAATTTTATCGAGCTGCTCGGGAAAACGGGAGAGCCCGTGGAGCGGGCGGTGAAGATATTCCGCGAGCGGTATGAGCGCGTGGGCTATCTCGAAAACCGGCTGTATGAAGGCGTGCCGGAGATGCTGTGCCGGCTCCGGGGCGCGGGGCTCCGCCTGTGCGTTGCCACTTCGAAGCCGCAGTATATGGCGGAGATCGTGCTGCGGCATTTTGAAATATATGAATATTTCGACTTTCTCTGCGGTTCCAGCCGGGATGGCGCTCTGCGCCACAAGCCGGATATCATCCGCTGCGTGCTGGAGCAGCCGCACACGGAGCGCGGGCGCGCCGTTATGGTGGGAGACCGGTATTTCGACCTCGAGGGCGCCCGGCAGTACGGAATCGATTCCATCGGCGTGACCTACGGCTTCGGCAGCGAGGAGGAGCTTATCCCCTTCGGCCCGGTGTTCCTGGCGGAAACGCCCGCGCGTGCGGCGGATTTCCTGCTGGAGGCGGTTTGAAAAAAGCCCCTTGTGTTTTGGCGGAGAAAGGCGTATAATGAAACGCGTTCCCGGCTGTATTCTGGCACCTTGCTGTGATCGGCAACGCCGAAAGCGGCAAAAAGGATCCGCTTGAGGCACATGGTGCTTTGATGGTATCGCCTTTGGGGACCAAAAACAGAAAAAAGCAGAGTAGATGTTTGCGCGTCAAGTGTTCAGCGGACGGGGAGTTGCCGCTTTAACGAAAAGCCACTGGCTTGCGGTGCAAATGTCGCATCCCGCTGCTGCATGAGAGATTTTTTAACCTCTGTAAATGTAGCGGTTGCTTTTTTACAGGGGTTTTTTGCGCCCTTTTCGGGCGGCAGACCCCAAACAAAACATGGTTGGAGGTTTGTTACATGGAACGTTTGCGAACAAAAACCTACGGGCCGGCTCTGGGGCCGGTTCAGAAGCTCTGCATTGCGGGGCTCCTTGTTGCGATGGCCATCGTGCTGGACAGCGTCGGCCAGATCGTATTCACACCCACCAATAAGCTGACCCTCACCTTCCTGCCCATTTCCCTCTGCGGCATGCTGCTCGGCCCCGTATACGGAGGGATTGCAGGCGGCGTGGCCGATATTATCGGCTATTTCATCGGCGGGCAGGGTATGGGCGCCTTCATGCCCCAGTTCACCGTCCCGGTTATCCTCGAGGGCGTGCTCGCCGGGCTCCTGCTCCGCCCCCTCATGGGAGACTGCACGAAGACCCAGCTGGTCAGCCGCATCGTCCTTTACCGGATCGCGGTCAACGCAGTCTGCTACATCCTTCTCAACACCTGGTTCCTTTCCCTGCTCAGCGGCACGGAATATTTCGGCATGCTCATCACCCGCCTGCCGAAATATATGATAATCCCCTTTGTGGAAATGTTCCTGCTCGTGCTGGTGGCGCCGCTTGTAAAGAAGTCGCTGCTGGCGGTGAACCGCTCGTTCGCGTAAGACCATCGGCTTTTTCCGGCTGCTCGGTGAGAGGCAGCCCCAGCTCGGCGCAGATATGTTCCTCCAAACGCGCGGCCCCGCGCACGTGCAGGATCGGAAGCCCGGCTGTGCGGTATGCTTCATCCACAAAGCGGTCCCTCCGGCGGGCCTGCTCGCTTTCGTGGGATGGCCCGTCCAGCTCGATGAGCAGAAGCGGATAGAGATTTACCGGGTTCGCCAGCACAAAATCCACGTGCCTTGACTTGATCCTTTCGAAGGCGGCCTCCCATTCCGCGTGGGAAAGGCCGCCTTTTACCTGGATCAGGTCCGCCATGCGTACCTTCGAAAGCACATGGAGCCGGTGCTTCTGCGCAATCCGGTGCAGCTCTTTATAAAACACCCACTCGTCTTTCGTGAGCAAAAACTTTTTTTCATACGGAAGCGGCCGGCTTTCCCCGGCCTCCGCCTCCCTTTGCCCGTCCGGAGGCTGGGCGGCGGGCGGCCTCCGGCATAGGATCAGGCACAAAAGGCTCAAAAGGACGATGATCAGGCACAGGGCGGCGTACAGCAACGTTTTTCACATTCCTTTCCGGCAGAATGGCAACAGTATAGCATAATAATCTAAATAAGTCAAATATTGCCATAAAAATAAAAAACAGCACGATTCCCGACGGGCACGTTGTGCCCCTTCCTATGCTTTCTCCCGTTTTTTACAAAGAGCGGGGGATTTTTTATGTAAACAAAATCCGGCGGGGTGCATAGGATGGGATGTAGCGAAAGCTGCAAAACGAATGCGCGGAGGTGAACAGTATGAAATACAACGATCGTTGTGGCTGTGGGTGCGGCTGTGAAGACAGAAGCCGATTCGGCGAGAGGAGATGCGGTGTCGATCTCATCAGCGTGATCCTTATGATCCTGCTTGCGTTCACCATCGGTCTGATTCTCGGCGCGGTATTGTCTGCTGCGATTCTGGTCGCATTGATCCCGCTGATTATTCTGGCGGCCATCCTTCTGCTTCTTTTGATCATCCGTCTGATTGCATTGAGGTGCGACTGTGACCGGTACGATGATGACTGCGGCTGTTGCTAGACCTCCTTTCCGGGGACGTTGAAAAAGATGTGCCGCAAGGCACATCTACATAAATAAAAGGAAAAGCCCCGCCCGGTGGGCGGAGCCGTTTTATTTTGATGAGACGCGGCAGAGGGCCGCTTTTTTTATGGGACTCAGTCTAAAATATCCCCGTATACGGTGCCGGAAACACCGGCGGCGTTGCCTTCGTCTGTATCGATATGCATGGCGAGGCGGAAGGTGGGCTTCACACGGACGACCACATCGCCGAAGCAGAGGGAGCGTTCGGGCGTTTGGATGTTCACCTTTACCACCTGCTTGTCGGACAGGCCGTAACCCGCGGCGTCCTCCGGGGTCATGTGGATGTGGCGCTTTGCGATGATTACGCCTTCGGAAATTTCGATTTCACCGCATGGGCCGACGATTTTGCAGGGAGCAGAACCGCTGATATCCCCCGATTCGCGCACCGGCGCGCTGATGCCGATGGAGCGGGCGTCTGTTGCGGAAAGCTCCACCTGAGTTTCGGGGCGGACCGGGCCGAGAATGGAAACGTTTTTGAGCTCGCGTTTCGGGCCGACCACGCTAACGCGCTCTTCACACGCGAACTGACCGGGCTGGGAGAGATCCTTTTTCGGGGTGAGCTCGTAGCCTGCGCCAAACAGCGTATCGAGCGCTTCACGGCTCACGTGCACGTGCCGCGCAGAAATTTCAATTAACACTTTTCTTTCCATATTGAGATACCTCCGCCGCTGCCGATGCGGCCTATATCGGGCGCCGACGGCTGAATTCCGGCGCCGGAACAAAACGAAAGAACCGGTTAAATTGTACCGCAACGAGGAAAGGATTTCAACAAAAAATTACATTTTGTCCCGGCGGGATTCCTATGGTATAATATCTGCAAAGCAGATATTATACTTGACCGGATGCCCTCACCGGCTCGCCGCTAAAGAGCGGCAACCGCCGGGAATGGGCAATTATACCATTCGTGCTTTGCACTCATGGTACAATAACCGCAAAGCGGTTATGATACCGGCCTCATGCCCCCACGCCGCCGGAGCGGCGGACGGGCGGTGAGTCATTATCATAAAGGAGGAAACCGGATTGCAGAGTATCCTTACCGCGGCAAGCGTTGTACTGCCGCTTTTTTTGATGCTTTCCCTTGGCTTCGGCGTCAAGCGCGCAAGGCTCGTGGACGACGGCGCGCTCCGCCAGATGAACAACCTCTGCTTCCGCGTGTTTCTGCCCATCCTGCTGTTTTATAATATTTACAAGACCGATATCAAAAGCTCGTTTGATGGAAAGCTCCTGCTGTTCGCCGTAGGGAGCGTACTCGCGTCCTTCCTTCTCACCTTTCTGCTCATCCCGCGCGTCGAGCCCGAAAACCCACGCCGCGGGGTGCTGATCCAGGGCATTTTCCGAAGCAATTTCATCATTTTCGGCCTGCCGGTCACCATATCCCTTTATGGGGCCGAAAAGGCGGGCGCTGCCTCCATCCTCATTTCGGTGATCGTGCCGATGTACAATGTGCTTTCCGTGTTTGCGCTGGAATTTTTCCGCTCGGGGAAGGTGCAGCCGAAAAAGCTTCTGCGCGGCGTGGCAACGAACCCGCTGATCCTCGGCTCCGCTGCCGGGCTGCTCGTGTTGTTTTCCGGCATTCGATTTCCGGAAATCCTCGATCGGACGCTCTCTGAGCTTTCGGCCATCGCAACGCCGTTTGCGCTCGTGATTCTCGGCGCGTCCTTCCATTTCGATGCGGTGCGCGGCAACAAAAGGCAGCTCATTCTCGGCCTCGGCGGCCGCCTGCTCGTTCTGCCCTGCATGTTCCTGCCGCTGGGGGTTTTATGCGGCTTCCGCGGCGTGGAGCTCGCGGCGCTCGTTGCCATGTTCTGCTCCCCCACCGCCGTTTCCTCCTTCACCATGGCTCAGCAGATGGGGGGAGACAGCGAGCTCGCGGGCCAGCTGGTGGTGTTCGGCTCGGCATTCTCTCTCATTTCCCTCTTTGGGGTCATCTTTGTTTTGAAGCAGCTTTCCCTTTTATGAGGCGGCGGTGGCGCCGATTCTTTCTTCTGAAAAGGCAGAGAGAAAATCTTGAAAATATCAGGGGTATATGATAAAGTTAATATGATTACTTTGTTATCATGAACCACACTGTTCGCTGCGCGCAGCGGGAAATGAGGAATTGATTTTATGTGCGGAATCGTCGGCTTTATCGGAGAAGAAAAAGCGGCCCCCATCCTGCTCGAGGGGCTCTCGAAGCTCGAATACCGCGGATATGATTCCGCCGGTATCGCTGTGATCAACCACGGGGAAATAGACGTTGCAAAATCCAAGGGCCGCCTCGAGGTGCTTTCGGGCAAGCTCGAGGGGAGCAATATGTTTGAGAGCTGCGTCGGCATCGGGCACACCCGCTGGGCTACCCACGGCCGCCCGTCCGATGAAAACTCCCACCCCCACAAGAGCAGCTCCGGCCGCTTTGTGGTGGTGCACAACGGCATCATTGAAAATTATGCGTCCCTGCGGGAGGAGCTCAAGGCCCGCGGGTATGAATTCCAGTCGGAAACCGATACGGAAGTGATCGCCCAGCTGCTGGAAGACAATTACGATGGAAAGGATCTCAAGGGAACGGTCGTCAAGGTCATTTCCGCGCTGGAGGGCTCCTATGCCCTCGGCATCCTCTGCTCGGATTATCCGGATGAGATCATCGCCGTGCGCAACGCGAGCCCGCTCATCATCGGCCTTTCTGATAAAGGCAATTTCATCGCTTCGGATATCCCCGCCATTCTAAGCCACACCCGCCGCATCTACCGACTGGAGGACGATGAGATCGCCGTTCTCAAGAAGGATTCTGTGGATATCTTCACCTCCGATCTCATCCCGGTTTACAAAAAGGTGGAGGAGATCACCTGGGACGTTTCCGCCGCCGAAAAGGGCGGGTACGACCACTTCATGCTCAAGGAAATCATGGAGCAGCCCACCGCCATCCAGGAAACCATTTCCCCCCGCATCAACAACGACGGCGAGATCGTGCTGGACGGTATCCATCTTTCCGCCGACGATTTAAAAAGGCTTCATAAGATTTATATTGTCGCCTGCGGCTCGGCCTACCATGTGGGCGTGGTGGGCAAATATGTGCTCGAGCGCATGACCCGCATCCCGGTGGAAACCGACCTCGCCTCCGAATTCCGCTACCGCGACCCGATTGTGGACGAATCCACGCTGGTCATCATCATCAGCCAGTCGGGCGAGACGGCCGATTCCATCGCCGCCCTGCGCCTTGCGAAGGAAAAGGGAGCGAGGGTGCTTTCCATCGTCAATGTGGTGGGCAGCACCATTGCCAACGAGTCGGACGATGTGCTGTATACCTGGGCCGGCCCGGAAATCGCCGTGGCTACCACCAAGGCTTACAGCACGCAGGTGGTGATGATTTACCTCATCGCTCTGTATATGGCGCACCGGCTCGAGCTGGTGGACGATCACGAAATGCGCGCCATCCTCGCATCTATCCTGAAGCTGCCCGAGCGCATTGCCGATGTACTGAAGGAAAATGAGGATTCCATCCGCAAGATAGCGGAAAAGTTCAAAGATTGCGAGCATATTTACTTCATCGGCCGCAACCTCGATTACGCCGTGGCGCTGGAGGCGTCCCTCAAGCTGAAGGAAATCTCGTATATCCATTCGGAGGCATATGCGGCGGGTGAGCTCAAGCACGGCAGCATCTCCCTGATTGAAGATGGCACCCCGGTCATCGCCCTTGCGGCCTGCACCCGCCTGTTCGATAAAACCAAGAGCAACGTGGTGGAAGTCATTTCCCGCGGGGCCCGCGTGCTCGCGGTGACCACTTCGGACAATACCGCTATTGAAGACGTTGCCGAAGACGTAATCTACCTCCCCCGCACGCGCGAGCTGCTCATGCCCTCCCTCGAGGTGGTTCCCATGCAGCTTCTCAGCTATTATGTTGCTCTCGAGCGCGGCTGCGATATCGATAAGCCCCGCAACCTCGCAAAGAGCGTTACGGTAGAGTAACGCTACCGGCCCTTGCATGTGTTTTACCGGCGTTCCAATCCGGGCAGCAGCCAGTTTGGAACGCCTTCTCTATTGCGGCATCCTGATTTGAGACGTATCTATGGAAAGGAAGTGTGTGCCATGCGGCACGAATCCATTGTTATCCTGGATTTTGGAGGGCAATACAACCAGCTGATCGCGCGCCGGGTACGCGAGAACCATGTTTACTGCGAGGTGCTCCCCGGGAATGCACCCCTCGAACGCGTAAAGGAGCTGTCGCCCAAGGGGATCATCCTTTCGGGCGGCCCTTCGAGCGTTTACGAGGAGGGGGCTCCGAAGTGCGACCCCGGCATTTATTCGCTCGGTGTTCCGGTACTCGGCATCTGCTACGGCATGCAGCTCACCACCATGCTGCTCGGCGGCAGGGTGACGGGAGCGGACAAGCGTGAATACGGCAAGGCCGCCGTCCGCCTGCACGAAAGCGAGCTGTTTTATGGGATCCCTTCGGGCAGCACCGTTTGCTGGATGAGCCACGGCGACCAGGTGGGGGCGATTCCCGAGGGCTTCCGCGTGATCGCGGATACAGATACCTGCCCCTTCGCCGCGGTGGCAGATGAAACCCGCCGCATTTACGGCGTGCAGTTCCACCCGGAGGTGGAGCACACCGAGCAGGGCAGGCAGATGCTCCAGAATTTCTTATACCGCATCTGCGGCTGCAAGGGGGATTGGCGGATGTCCTCCTTCGTGGAGGAACAGATCGCCGCCATTAAAGAGACGGTCGGCGGCGGACGCGTGCTGTGCGGCCTGTCCGGCGGCGTGGATTCTTCGGTCGCCGCGGTCATCGTCAGCAAGGCGGTGGGACGCCAGCTCACCTGCATTTATGTAGATCATGGCCTCATGCGCAAGGGCGAAACCGAGCAGGTGGAGCGCGTGTTCCGGGAAAATTTCGATATCAACCTCGTGGTGGTCGATGCGAAGAAGCGCTTTCTTGATAAGCTCTGCGGCGTGACCGAGCCGGAGAAGAAACGGAAGATCATCGGGGAAGAGTTCATCCGCGTGTTCGAAGAAGAGGCCGATAAGCTCGGCGGGGCGGATTTCCTCGTGCAGGGCACCATTTACCCCGACGTGATCGAAAGCGGCGCGGGCTCCACCGAGGTCATCAAGAGCCACCACAACGTGGGCGGCCTGCCGAAGGACGTGAAGTTCCGCACCCTCATCGAGCCGCTGCGCTGCCTGTTTAAGGACGAAGTACGCGAGGCGGGCTCCGCGCTCGGCATCGACGACGCGATCGTCTGGCGCCAGCCCTTCCCGGGCCCGGGTCTTGCGGTCCGCACCCTCGGTGCGATCACCGAGGACCGCCTCGATATCCTCCGCGAAGCGGACGCAATCTTCTGCGAGGAGGTGGCGAAGGCGGGGCTTGCCCGCAAGATCAACCAGTATTTCGCCGTGATTCTCGACCAGAAAACAGTGGGCGTGCAGGGAGACGGCCGCACCTATTCCTACATCATCGCTCTGCGCGGCGTGACCACCACCGACTTCATGACCGCCGACTGGGCACAGATCCCTCTGGACGTGCTCGGCCGCGCCTCCAGCCGCATCGTGAACGAGGTGCAGAACGTAAACCGCGTGGTGTATGATATTACGAGCAAGCCTCCGGCAACGATTGAGTGGGAATAAAATCGATGGGATAATTTGATAAGAGGAGTAAGGCGATAGCCTTACCCCTCTTTGTTATATATAAATATATTGAGACGTTGACTTTTTATGCGCATATCGATATAATTGTTATGCGCATAAAAAGTGAGGTAAGTGAATGGCGCATAAGAAAATGGGGCGTCCGCCAGCGGAGAAGCCTTTGAAAGACAGAATTTTTGTATTGTTGAGTGAAGAATCAAGAAGTAAATTGGAGCAATGCAAAGAAGCGTTGGGGGCAACAACCTCTGATGTTGTCAGAAAAGGCATCGACAAGGTGTATGACGATCTCAAAAAATTATAAAGGGAAGTAGGGCTGAAAGCCTTACTTCCCTTTCTATATGAATGTATTGAGACGTTGACTTTTGTGGGGACGTAGTGTAAAATTTGAATGTCCCCACAAAAGGAAGGTGATGAATCATAGAGGGCAAGGCAAAAATGGGCCGTCCGACCGATTCTCCAAAGAACATGACGATTAAATTCAGAATTGATAATTTGACGCAAGAGAAGCTGGAGGAATGCAGCGAGGCTTTGAATATCAGTAAATCTGAAGTTTTGCGCCAAGGTGTTCACAGAATCTATGACGACCTGAAAAAATAATATGATAATTAGAAAGGGAAGTAAGGCTGAGGGTCTTACTTCCCTTTCTATATGAATGTATTGAGACGTTGACTTTTGTTCCCCAATGCCATATACTACATTTGGGGCACATAATCAAGGAGGTGTTAAAACTGCCACCGAAAAAAATGGGACGACCAACGGATAACCCAAAGCGCCATGAAATCAAAGCCCGAGTTGATGATGAAACCTTTCAAATTCTAACCGATTATTGTGAAGAGAAGGGAAAGACCAGGGCTGAAGGCATTCGTAATGGCATTGGTAAGTTGAAGTCCGAGATTAAGAAAAAATGAAAGGAAGCGGCTCCAAACTCTCCAAAGCAGCAGCCGCTTCCCAAACACGGCAACGCCCAAAGGCAATTGCAGCGTAAATATTGTATCATGCGCTGCGGTTTCTTTCAAGGGCCGGCCGAGCTTTGAAAGGAAGTATGTTATGATAATTCGTCGCTTAAAACCCCGGAAGTTCGAACATTTATACAAGGCGTTGATGGAAAAGGCCTATGCCGAGCCGCTGGACGCCAGCTACACAGTGAATCTGAAAATCAGCGGCGCGGAATATTCCGTTCGGCTCCAGCCGGAAGCGCGGTGCAGGATGGCGGTTTTGCAGGCCCTCCGGATCGAGCGGGACGAGGATGGCCCGGACTTTGAGCTGATTACCGAAAGCGCCGTGTTATCGGCTCTGCTCGAGCTCCTTCTTTCCCAGTGGGTGAAATGACGGAATGAGCCTGCCGGAAGGCCGCTGTTACGGTAAGCTCCGCCCCTCGGAAAAAAGCTTTCGCCGTGAAGCGGAACACGGGAGCCTTGCAAAAGCCCTGTCTGGCAGGGAAGAAAGCCTGAATGCGCTTCCGGGCGCCGGAGAAGAGCGAGAGATGTTCCCGCGAATGGCCGGTGTGTAAAGCAAAGTGAGCAATTATCCAGAACACGGGAGCCTTCCGGATGGTTTCGGCTTTACGCAGGCATCTTGCCCGAAGCGTTTTTTCTCCCCCCGCCGAGCGCGGCAAGGGATATTTTACGATACGACTGGCCGCCGGAGCTTAATGTATCCCGGCGGCTTTCTCTGTTTCCTTTACAGAAGCAGCGGGGAGACGTATAATCGGACTGTGGATATCTGAAAATACAGGATATGGCAGAGCCTTTACAGAAAGAGAAGTGAGCTTATTTGAACATAGCAATCGTAACGGGAGCGTCGAGCGGGCTGGGCGGGGAATTCGTCCGCCGGATCGATGGGAGCGGGGAGCTCGATGAAATCTGGGTCATTGCCCGCCGCAGGGAGCGGCTCGAGGCGCTGCGCCGGCAGGTGCGCACGCCGCTGCGCGTGCTCGCGCTCGATTTGACCGAGCGAGCTTCGTTTGATACCCTATCCGGCCTCTTAGCCAGGGAAAGGCCCCGGGTGAGGCTGCTCATCAACGCGGCCGGCTTCGGCAAGATCGGCTCCTGGAAGGATATTTCCCTCAGGGACTGCAGCGATATGATCGACCTCAACTGCCGCGCGGCGGTCATGATGACGCAGCTCGCGCTTCCCTATATGGCGAAGGGCGCTCGGGTGGTGGAGATCAGCTCCACCTCAGCTTTTCAGCCCTTTCCCTTTCTGAACGTCTATTCCGCCTCCAAGGCCTTCCTTTACCGGTACAGCCGCGCCCTGCGCGCCGAGCTGCGCGGCACGGGAATTTCCGTTACTGTGGTCTGCCCCTACTGGATCAAGGATACCGAGTTTATCGCCAAGGCGCAGAAAACGGAAAACAGCGGCTATATCCGCAGCTTTCCCTTCGCTTCACGCGAGGACCGGGTGGCCCTCCGGGCGCTGAAGGCTTCGGCGCGCGGGCGCGCGGTTTGCACGCCCGGCTTTCTGTGCACGGGCCACCGCGTCCTATCGAAAGTCCTTCCCAGCGCGTGGCTGATGGGCTTCTGGGCCCTGCTCCGGCGCATTTGAGACCTTTATACCTGGGGAAAATCGTTTGGCTCCCAAAATAGAAAAAGGCGCAGGAGCGTTCAAGAAGTGAGTAACTCCTGCGCTTGCTTTTTTACAGGCCATGCCGGGCTACTTGTTTTCCAGGTAAGCCAGCTTTTGCGCGCTGAGCTTATTGAAAGCCTCGTTATATTTTAAAACAGCATCGTTTTTTTCCTGGATATAGGTGGTATACTGCTTCCCGCTGGGATCAATAATTAGATCCGTCAGGCGTTTATATGTGTAATATGCATCTGAGAGGATCTGATAGCTTTCCTCGAGGCCTTCGGGAGGTTCTCCCATGGAATCCATCAAATCCTTGATCTCATACTGGTTTTGAATCAAAACTACCAACGTTGATTCATACTCGGCGTAAAGGTTTTCAGCAGCTCCATCAATATCACTTTCCCAAATTCCGTTGGGACGGGTATAGGGGTCGGTTCTGCCGCTCGTGATGTGAAAAACCTGATTGCACCAGACGTCCCCCAGCAAATGACTGAATTCCTCTGCGCGGATACCATCGTAGCTCATGATCCGGCGCACCTCTTTCATATCGTCAATATATGCGTTGTACGCTGCGCGGTATTCTTCTTCCGCTTTCCTCTCCTTTTCCTTGTTGACGTAAATAATCGTCAGCGCTGCCGCAAGGCCAATAAGGACCGCCATAACAAGGCAGAGAATCAGAACGATTCTTTTCTTTTTCCTCTTCTTTTCCGGAAGGCTTCCGGAAAATTCAGGCTGATACGGCACGGGGGAGCCGCCAGCCGGAAAGCCGGACGGGCTGGAGGCGGAAGGGAAGGGCGCAACGTTTTCCGGGAGGCCCGGCGCTTCCTTCCCGCCCGTTCCTTCCGGAGAAACGGCCTTCGGTTCCTCCCTGCCGGCTTCTTCCGGCGGAATGGCCGCATCTTCGCTTTGGCGCGTTTCCTCCGGGGGAACGGCAGCAGCGGGTACTGTTTCCTGCAAAGGTGCGGAAGCCTCCTCCGGCTTCAGCTCACTGCCGCAGTATTTACAGGTCTTTTCGTCGTCCGAGACGGGCTTGCCGCAGATGGGGCATAGGATCGTAGCCATTTTATACGCCTCCTCGTATTTTTGACGCTACAAAAAATGTAGAATTTTAGAAAAAAACCGTGTTTCTTCCACTATTATAGCATGAAGGTTTGCCGGATGCAAACAATAAAAAGCAGAGCGGCTGTGCGCTTAAGCACAGCCGCCCTGCAGGGGGTTAGGAGGATTTCATTAATAAACAGAGGCGAGGCTCTTATGGGATTCCAGAAAAGCGATCGTATGGGTGAAATCGGGGAAAAGTTCAAAGGAAAGGTTGGAGAAAAGGCCGTCGCCGCGCCAAATGATGCTTCCGACCGAATCGGAATAGCCGTTCTTATCCATAGCGAGCGGCGCGGAAAGCCGGATGGAATTGAGAAGCAGCTCGCTTTCCAGGATATCGGCCTCCAGCGCTGCTTTCAGCTCCGCTAAGTCCTGCGGGGAGGTGAGCGTCATGTCCCAATACCCGGTGGAGTAGGATTCCGATGGGTCGGAAGAACTCGGAGAATCGAGGCCGATGGCGCCGGCGTTATACAGGTTGATATTTACCTCTGTGAACGTATTGCTTTTCAGCTGCTCCAGATGAAAGGCGACGGGGCGGAATTCCTCGCACTCTGCGAGCTGTGCGAGGAGGCTGTTCAGAGCATCGGTTTCCCGGATGGAGGAATACTCGCGAGACAGCTCCCCGCCGGAGGAGAGGCGGTAGGTGAAGGAAACCGGATAGTAAAGATACTGGACGTCGCTGTCCGGGTCGTACCCAAAAACGGCGAAAGGCTTGACGGACGATTTGTTTTTCTGGTATTCGGTCACGATTTCCTGATGGATCTGCGTGATGAGCTCCTTGCATTCCTTCGAGCGATAGGCGGTGCTGCCTGCAAAGCTGACGCCCGTGGCGCCGCTGAGTTCAAGCTCAACCGATTCCACATGGGATGCCTGTGGCACGCGCGTTTCATACCCGAAGCCGCCGGTGTAAAACGCAAAGAAGAAGATAACGAATACGGCGATGAGCACGGGGATGCCCTTTAAGAGGGAGAAGAAATGCTTGAAGCCGCGGTTTGTGATGGCAACCACGATGACAAAGCAGAGCGCCATGCCGATGAAGAACCCGACGAACAGGAAAAACAGGTGCGATGTGAGCGCCCAGAGAAGCAGTCCGAAAAGTGCGCCGGCGAGGAAGGAAAGCCCATAGCGGATGACCGCTCCAAGCAGGCCGTAGGCAAAGGGCTGCCCGGCGCATTCGCTTTTCCGGTGCCGGTAGAGCACGAGGGAGCCGATGAGCATGAGGATGGTGAGCCCGCCCCACCAGAGGCAGCCGAACAGGGAGGGGGCGAAGGAAGCCACCAGCCGCGGGATGGGGGAGAAGAGCAGCGCCGCTTCCATGGTGGGCCGGCTGGCGAAGCCGTGCAGGAAGCACAGCCCGAACAGCTGGAAGGTGAAATAAAGGGCCGGCCAAATGCCGTTCAGCACGAGAAGGGAAAGGACCATATCGAAGACCGTGCCGGTATTTACGGCAATAAACACGCTGAAGGTATAGCTCGCCGTCTGCATCAGCATGAGGGTGAGCATGCTTTTGGAAAGCCAGGCGAGGTCGATGCCGGGCGCATTGAAGATGAACCGCGCGAGAATGGTGCAGAGGAAGGCGAACAGGGTGGGGATCAGAACGAGCAGCAGCCCGGAGAAGTAGTGGCTGAAGAAAAGCGACGTGCGGCTGACGGGGATGGAATGGTATAAATCCACCGACCGCTTATTGTCCATATACTTAAAAAGGATGGCGGGGATGATGATGACCGCGAGGATCGACAGCAGGATCAGCATCGCATAGCCGAAATAGACGAGCGGCATCATGACGTTTGGATTGGAAAGGTAATCGCGCGATTCGTTGAACATGCTGCTGTTGAGGTTCATCGTTTGAATGCCGATGGAAACGGCAAACGGCATGGCGAGGAACATCAGCGCGGCGAAGATCGAGCCGAGGCCGATGTGCCGCCGCAGGTCGAACAGCATGAGCCGGAGCCCATGGCGCATATCTCCGTGATTATTTAAGGATACTGTTCGCATCATAGCCGGCCACCTCCATTTCTTTGATAAACACTTCTTCGAGCGTTAAGGGGAGCGCTTCCATAAACACGGGATGGAGCCTCTCGAGCGCTGCGGTGATCTCTTCGCTCTGCCCCCGGATTACGAAGCTGAAGAGCTTGCCGCGCTGCTCGGTGCGGAGAATATCGAGCCCCTCGAACGCTTCCGCTGGGGGGATGGGCTCGAACACCGCCTGGATGCGGTGGATGCCGAGCTTGATGGAATCGAGGTCCTTTTCAAACACCACGCCGCCCTTATGGATGAGCCCGACGTGGTCGGTGATATCCTCCAGCTCCCGTAGGTTGTGGGAGGACATGATGACCGTGGTTTCCCGCTCCGAGGCCCAGTCGGCCAGGATGCTCCGCAGAACCTGGCGCATAACGGGATCGAGGCCGTCGAAGGCTTCGTCCAGCAGGAGATAGTCGGGCAGGGTGGCGAGGGCCAGCAGGATGGCCGCCTGGCGCTGCATGCCCTTCGACATGTACATGATCTTCATTTTCGGATCGAGTGGGAACATGGATTTGAGCTTTTGGAAGGTCTCTTCCTGGAAGCGGTCGTAGAAAATGCGGTAGAACCGCGCCATTTCTTCAATATTCGCCTGCGGCAGGAATACGGGGTTATCGGGAATGAAGAAGATGCGCTCCTTAACGGGCAGATTTTCAAACACCGGCTCGCCGTCTACCAGGAGCTGGCCGCCGTCCGGACGGTAAACGCCGGCGATGATGCGCAGAAGAGTCGATTTCCCTGCGCCGTTCGAGCCGACCATGCCATAGATCGACCCCTTTTCAATGCGGCAGTTCAGCTGATTCAAAGCGGTAAAAGAGCCGAACCGCTTGGTTAGCGACTTTGCTTCTATCATGGTTTCACTCTCCTTTGTCGTATGCTTGGTTCACGATCTCGAGCGCGTCTGCGTGCTTCACGCCGAGCGAAGCACAGCTGCGGGCCGCGCGGCCCAGGCGGCTTTTGGCATCCTCCTGACCTGCTGCGCGCAGGCGCTCGGGGTCGGCGGCAAAACAGCCCTTGCCGGAAACCGTGTAGGTGATGCCGTCCTGCTCGAGCTGGCGGTATGCCTTCTGCACGGTGTTTGGATTGATCCCGAGCTCCCCCGCAAGGGTCCGCACGGAGGGAAGCTGCTCCCCGGGCGCAATCACCCCAAGCAGGCACATCCGGCTGATTTCTTCCACCAGCTGCTCATAGATGGGCTTGCGGCCCTGAAGATTCAGAGATATCATGGTGAAACCTCCTTACTGTACCAACTGTAATATTTCGAATAGTACACTTGAATGATACAACCGGGGGGAGGATCTGTCAATCCCCTTTCCAAATATTTTTTAAGCCCGGGCGGCGGCGCGGGCGAAAGGCTTTTCATTGACAAAAGCGCCTTTCCTATACTATAATGTTATTCCACGCAAGAGGAAAATAGCAGTGAAGCCGCAGAAAACGCCTGCCCTTTCGCCGCTTGTCCTTCCATATCCGGGTGTGGCGCAGTTGGTAGCGCGGGTGGTTTGGGACCATCAGGCCGCAGGTTCGAACCCTGTCACTCGGACCACGTCGGAGCAAAGTTCGCTTTGCTCCGTTTTTTTAAGCTTTAGCAGAAGAGCTAATAGCTCAAAAAGCCGCTCACTACGCGGGTGGGATTAAGGGCTTAAGCAAGAGCAACACCATTCCTGCTATAATGACGAGTGTTCAAGCCGTCAAAAGGAGGGAAAGGTGTTGCTCTATGGCAGAAAGTTTAGCACACTCAAAGTGGGTGTGCAAGTAACCATATAGTGTTCAGCCCGAAATATCGGAGTAAGATTATCTACAACCAATTGCACGCGGATATACAACAGTATATTCGGGATTTGTGCAAATAGAAAGGGGTAGAGATCTTTGAAGGGCATATGATGTCCGACCACGTGCATCTACTACTGTCGATACCGTCAAAAAAATTGTGTTTCCAACTTCATGGGGCATCTCAAAGGGAAAACAGCGATGATCTTTGAGAAACATGGGAACATGAAATGCAAGTTCGGCAGTAGGCACTTTTGGGCAACGGGGTATTATGTGAGTACCATAGGGCTGAACGAGGCAACGATCAAGAAATATATTCGAGAGCAGGAAAACAGGATATACTCGAAGACAAATTGACTACCAAAGAATAGACGACCTTTTCAAGGGTAGTCGGTAGTCAGTCCACTACGGCTTGAACGCAAGTGAAATCCAGCGCCTTTTAGACACTGGATTTCCTATGCCCTTTTAGGGCTCTTTCAAGCCACCCGTTTTACGGGTGGTCTTGACTGTTCACATTTTCTTCCGCGCTTTATCCTATCCTGCTCGCGGTCAAGATCCCCAACCCTGCCATCCTATCTGCGGCAGTTTGTTCCCTGCACATCCCCGCTTTTTTGTGGGAAGAGCGGATGAGAAAAACCTTTTCATAAAACCGGAGGGAATAATGCCATCACACCTCTGCTATCGCCCCCGATGCAGCCATGGATTTCATCTTTTTTCATAATTTATTCTCCATTCTTGACAAGATTCAAAAAATATTCTATATTTAAATAAGCCATTTTAGAATAATAATCAAATTGGCAGACTATTGTATTTTTTATTGGAGGGTAAAATGGGTAAAATTGGAAAACGAATCGTTGCAGTTTTTCTTACCATGCTTATGCTGATTGGTACGACTCCGCTGAACGGTTTAACGGCGCATGCGCAGTGTACACACACACTGCAAAATATTGGAGTGGAAACGGATGCAACTTGTACATCTCCCGGCGTTATGAAAGTGAGATGTAAGATATGCAGCTATTGGGGCGACCAAACGATTCCCCCGAAGGGGCATGATTACCATAGCTTTACCATACAGCCAACAAGCACCCAGGCTGGCTCCAGGGGGGAGAAATGCAGCAGATGCGGCGCAACCCGGAATGTAACGTCTATTCCTGCCACCGGCACTGCAATTGAGGTGCCGGAGCTTAGCTTCAGCAACGTGACCTCATCTAGCATCACCATAAGCTGGCCGAAGACGAATGCGACCTATTATAACCTTTACGGCTCCTCGTCGGAAAGCGGGGCAAGCTTCAATCTGCTGACCACGCTTGGCGGGCAGAGCACCTATTCGTTTACCCACAGCGGGCTTACCGCCAACACCACTTACCATTACCGGATCGCGGCGGTGAACGCGAGCAGCGGCAATTCGGCCTATTCCAAGGTGTATGACAAAGCAACAAGCGCTAAGGCAGCACAGAACACGCACGTACCGCTCGGAAGCTTTGACCAGGCTCGTTCCGGGAACGGTACGGTTACCGTAGCGGGATGGGCGTTTGACGATGATCAGCCCACCGCGCCAGTGGATATCCACGTATATGTAGGCGGCCCGGCGGGGGCGGCAGGCGCGGAAGGCCATGCCATAGGCCTGGCGAACGGATCCCGCTCGGACGTAGGCGCCGCGTATCCCGGCAGGGGGAACAATCACGGCTTCAGCAAGACTTTCACCACCAATAAAAGAGGACAGCAGGACGTTTATGTTTACGCAATCAATATAGACAGCTCCGGCAAAACGGGGGGAAGCAATACTCTGCTGGGAAAGAGAACGGTGACGGTCGCTCCCGCAACGACTGCGCTGGAGGCGCCGGAGCTTAGCTTCAGCGCTGTGACCGCGTCTACCATCACCATAAGCTGGCCGAAGACCAATGCGACCTATTATAACCTTTACGGCTCCTCGTCGGAAAGCGGGGCAAGCTACAATCTGCTGACCACGCTTGGCGGGCAGAGCACTTATTCGTTTACCCACAGCGGGCTCACCGCCAACACCACTTACCACTACCGGATTGAGGCGGTAGACGCGGGCAGCGGCAATTCGGTGTATTCCAAGGTCTGCAACAAAACAACCAGCGTTTCTGATACGACGGTGCTGGAGGTGCCGGAGCTTAGCTTCAGCAACGTGACCTCATCTAGCATCACCATAAGCTGGCCGAAGACGAATGCGACCTATTATAACCTTTACGGCTCCTCGTCGGAAAGCGGGGCAAGCTTCAATCTGCTGACCACGCTTGGCGGGCAGAGCACCTATTCGTTTACCCACAGCGGGCTTACCGCCAACACCACTTACCATTACCGGATCGCGGCGGTGAACGCGAGCAGCGGCAATTCGGCCTATTCCAAGGTGTATGACAAAGCAACAAGCGCTAAGGCAGCACAGAACACGCACGTACCGCTCGGAAGCTTTGACCAGGCTCGTTCCGGGAACGGTACGGTTACCGTAGCGGGATGGGCGTTTGACGATGATCAGCCCACCGCGCCAGTGGATATCCACGTATATGTAGGCGGCCCGGCGGGGGCGGCAGGCGCGGAAGGCCATGCCATAGGCCTGGCGAACGGATCCCGCTCGGACGTAGGCGCCGCGTATCCCGGCAGGGGGAACAATCACGGCTTCAGCAAGACTTTCACCACCAATAAAAGAGGACAGCAGGACGTTTATGTTTACGCAATCAATATAGACAGCTCCGGCAAAACGGGGGGAAGCAATACTCTGCTGGGAAAGAGAACGGTGACGGTCGCTCCCGCAACGACTGCGCTGGAGGCGCCGGAGCTTAGCTTCAGCGCTGTGACCGCGTCTACCATCACCATAAGCTGGCCGAAGACCAATGCGACCTATTATAACCTTTACGGCTCCTCGTCGGAAAGCGGGGCAAGCTACAATCTGCTGACCACGCTTGGCGGGCAGAGCACTTATTCGTTTACCCACAGCGGGCTCACCGCCAACACCACTTACCACTACCGGATTGAGGCGGTAGACGCGGGCAGCGGCAATTCGGTGTATTCCAAGGTCTGCAACAAAACAACGAACCCGCAGACAATGGAATCCAACCTGCCGGAACTTAGCTTCAGCGATGTTACCACGACTTCCATCACCATTAGCTGGCCGAATTCCAATCGCGGGAACTGCTATTACAACCTTTATGGCTCCGCGTCTGCAGGCAAAATTAACGACCAACTGCTGTATACAATGGGAGGCAGGAGCTCTTATTCCTTTACCCACAGCGGGCTGCGCAGCAACACTACATATTATTACCGGATTGAGGCAGTGGACCTAGGCAGCAGAACTTCGGAATATTCCGAGCTGTATACCCAAAAGACGAGAAGCGTGGAAGAATATACAATTACCTATGATGCGAACGGCGGTGCTGGCGCACCTGACCGCCAAATCAAAACGCAGTATGTTGGAATGGAGCTAAGCAGTACCGTTCCAACCAGAGATGGCTACAATTTCTGCGGCTGGGCCACGCGCAGCAACGCATCAAGCGCTGTGTATCATCCGGGCGATATATATGCTGCAGACGCTCCGGCTACACTCTTTGCGGTTTGGGATGAGATAGCGTTTGACACAAGCGATACGGTAGCTGAGTATTGTGAAAACGAAGCGTTAAAGGACGATTGTACGTATGCCTATTATCAAAGCGGCAGAATGTATTCCTCCAAAAGCGTGAGCGTTAATCAGAATGTGGAGGGAATCCATACCTTCCGCATCCTGAGCGCGGCGGAGGTGACAATTACGCTCAAAGCATCTAAAAATGCGTCTTTCTTCGTTAATCTTTACACATATCCCAGCAGAGAAGCTTCCGCTAATCAGCTGGATTTAAACACGGCCGCCAGACGTCAGGTTCTGATTCGCAATACCAGCCTGACCAGCGACGGTGCATACAAGTATTGGACATATACGTTCAGCACCGCCCCCAGATATACCGGAAGCTTTGATGATTTCTATGATTTTGCTTTCTTTGTGACCAGTAATCAATCCAAGGCTCTCACGTATTCCTGCGACTTCTCCTACAGCTATCCGGCGGATATTACAGCGACAAACGGCGGCTACTGGAAGAGCAGCTCGCTGTACCGTTATGAAGCGCTGAGTGAGGCTGCTGCGGAGGTCAAGACCGGAACATGGGTTCCTTATTACATTTACAACGTCAGCAAGTATGAAGACGGCGTGAATCCCATGGAAGCGGCTGTCAGTGATTACTGGTTCCTTACCAAAACGCAGAAGGAACAGTGGCAGAATATTTGCCATTACATTTACGGCGATATGATTGACAGCTATAAAAAAGAGGCGTGGGTGGATTTCGGCATCGGTATGGTTACTCTGTTCAAGGATAAGTTGCTTAGCAATAATGTGAACCCAGAGGAAATTCTGCTTGCGGATTTCTATCCTGAGGATTCTCCGGACGGAGACAAAGTCTGGATGATTTTAACTGAGTATCTGAAGAAAGGCTCCGAAGAGTTCCGCAAAGAGCTGATTAGTAAAATCAGCGATAATTTGGACGGGGTTGCTGTTGATACATGCATAGAGGCCTGCGAATGCATATTGGACTCGTTGGCCATTTATATCAACGAACCGATGAAGATAACCGAGGAGATTGAAAAAGATATTTATCAGGCATCGATAGATGGCACTCTGCCGCAGGTGTTGACGAGAATCTCCGATGCAATTGACGACGGTACGATACGTTCGCTTTACTTGGACAGAGTGCTGAACGAAAAGATGACGAAGAAGCTGGTCGATTCCTTTAAAAATGCTGCAGCAGATGTGCTGAAAGACGCAGCCAAGGAGACAGCCGAGGGCGTTGTGATATTCTTCTGCCCTGGCTCGAAGGTATTCTTTGATTGGATTTACCCGGTTTTCCAACAGGTCAGCGGCGTAATCAATGTGTATGTATGGTGCGATACTATGGAATTGTTCCTGAGCGAAGTAAATGCCGCATGTGCATTGTATAATAATATTCAGACGAATTGCCTGACCGCAACATTTTTGCACAAAAAGCTTGCTCCTGGCGCGTTCGAACAATTGCGTCTGGAAATCAAAAATATGAACTGCAGGGCTTGGAATGGGCAGACGATCCCGCAGACCATGCACTATGATACGATCGGTACGGTAAAAGCCTATTGACGGGGGGCGCATTTGGCGCTACGGAGTTGCCCTCCCCTGCTCAATGTTTCGCACACAATGCGCCGGTCCTTAATCTTTTCCCTTTCAAATTTTCCACGCTTACCATCAAAAGGGTCCGTTTGTTTGAACGGACCCTTTTTTTGCCGTAAAAATGGCGTCATCTGCCCTTGCATACCGAGGGGATCTGCGGCAGATACCATTGCGGCCACGACAGCGGAACGAGAAAGCTTTGGATTCCCCATCCCCGAAAATCAGTTTCTTTTTCAGTATGTTGGCGGGAATGTTTCTTATTGTGATAACATAGATACACAAGGAATAACCGGTTTCCGGTTTTTTTCAAACAAAATACCGTTCTTTTTAACTAAATTATAAAATTTGACATAAAAGGAACAAAAATAGATACAATCGTTCTAATTATAACCCAATTAGATGTAGAAAAAGGAAGAATTTGCC
>CAUBKG010000025.1 GCA_958436475.1 uncultured Clostridia bacterium | reverse complement strand
AATCTATAAAAATTGTCCATGTTGCCCGCTGCACGGGCAACGGACCTAAAATCTCTGCGCGCGGCGGAGGCAACGCCGCAGCGCCCAAAATAGCCGCTGAACAGCCCCGCCTGGAAAATTTTTATTTCCCAGGCAATGAGGGGTTATTCCGTTCCATCGTCCAGAAGGGCGGCGCTTTCCGTTTCGGGCAGGGTGGAAATCTGGCTCAGCTTCCGCTGGATCTGCCTCGTGCGCACGCCCACGAGCTTATCGAGCTCGCTGTTGGCCTGCTCGAGCCTCTGCTGCGCGGCAGACAGCACCCCGCCGAATTTTCCGAATTCGGTTTTGACCGCTCCCAGCACGTTCCATACCTCGCCTGACCGCTTCTGGATGGCGAGCGTTTTAAAGCCCATCTGCAGGCTGTTGAGCAGGGCCGCCATGGTGGTGGGCCCCGCCACGTTGATCTTATAATCGCGCTGGAGAATTTCCACGAGCCCCGAACGCACCACCTCGGCATAGAGCCCCTCGAAGGGAAGGAACATGATGCCGAAATCGGTGGTGGCGGGCGGGTCTATGTATTTATCCCGGATATCCCTGGCCGCTTTTTTCACGCTGGCGGCAAGCTGCGCCTGCGCTGTATCCACACGGAGCTTTTCACCGCTCTCGTAAGCGTCCATGAGCTGGGCGTAGCAGTCACCGGGGAATTTGCTGTCTATCGGCAGGTAAACGGTGGTTTCCCCGTCCCCCGGCAGCTTCACGGCGAACTCCACTACATTGGAGCTTCCCTTTTTGGTGGTGACATTCGTATCGTACTGCTCCGGGGAAAGGATCTCCTCGAGAATGGCCCCGAGCTGGATTTCCCCGAGGATCCCGCGCGTTTTCACGTTGGACAGCACCTTTTTGAGGTCTCCCACGCCGGTGGCGAGGCTCTGCATTTCCCCAAGCCCCTTATACACCTGTTCCAGCCGGTCGTTCACGAGCTTGAAGGACTGCCCGATGCGCTCCTCCAGCGTTTTCTGGAGCTTTTCATCCACCGTTTCGCGCATCTGCTCGAGCTTCTTTTCGTTGCTCTCCTGCATGCGGGTCATAGATTCCGTAACCGAGGCCATCAGCTTCAGCTGCTGGTCCGCGTTGCTTTGCTGGAAGGCGGAAACCGCCTGCTTCGTCTGCGCCAGCCCTTCGGAAACCTGCTTTTCCATGCCTCCCTGCCTCCGGAGCATGGTCTCCCGCAGGTCCGCGCTCTGCTGCTGCAGGGCTTGCATGCCGTCGTTCAGCAGCTTCTGGGTGCGTGCCTGCTGGTCGGCTGTTTCGGTGCGGATGAGTGCAAAATCCTCCTTCGTCTGGCGGCGCATATCTTCGAGCCGCTCGCCCTCGAGCGCCGTGCGCCCGGCGAGCTCATCCACCTTGGCCCTCAGCGCCTCCAGCTCCTTTGCACCGGCGCTCTGCCGGGCGCCCCTCCAGAGCAGGAGCAGCAAAACAAGGCACACGAGCCCCAGCGCGCAGGCCGCGGCGGCAAAATATATTTCCACGTCTCATTCCCTCTCTTTCCCGTTTCAGCGGTACACCTTGTAAAAAGCGGCCCGGGCGCCCGGGCCGCTTTTTTAATGGAACAGCTTTACGTATTCATCCAGCGTGATGCCGCGCCGGGTGATCTCCTTTGCGTGCTTCGGGGTGACATACCGGAAGTGCCACGGCTCATAGATTACGCCGGTAATCTCCTCCTTGCCCTTTTCATAGCGGAGGATAAAACCATAATCGGGGCCGTGCTCGCGCAGCCAGGTGAGCTCCTTCGAATTCGCGTATTTTTCACTCAGGTAATTGAAATCGAGCGCGAGGCCGAGCTGATGCTCGGAGGTGCCCGGGCGCGCCACGATCGTAGCCGCCACGCTTTTCGCCTCTTCCCCCTTGTAGCCGTTCGTCTCCTGCTCCTTCACCTTTTTATCAAACAGGCCGGTCTGGTAATCGAAGGAGCGGTAGGCCGAGATGATGGAAAGGGTCACGCCGTCCTTTTTCGCGGCCGCGATCATTTCCTTCAGCGGCTCGAGGATGCGCTTATCCACCTTATAGGTGGTTCCGTTCGCGCTTTTGATGAGACCCGTTTCCGGCACGAAGCTCTGATCCACCGGATACGCGGGGCTCGCCACCTTCAAATACCATTCGTTCAGCTCCGCCTTATCGAACGAGACCGTTTCGCCCGACAGCTGCTCGGCGGGGGCTGTGCTCGGCGCTTCCGTTTCCGGGGGAACCGTCGTCTCCTCCTCTGTGGGCCGAGTCGTTTCCGCTTCGGTGGCCGCGGTCGTCTCCTGCGCCGCCCCGCCGCCTGCCCTGCCGCTCAGGAAATGGACGGCGATCAGAACCCCGGCGATGAGCAGGAAAAGGATCACCAGCGTAACGGTGAGGGTGAGGGTCCTCTTCCTTTTGTTCCTCCGGCTGTTTCTGCTGTATCTCGATACATTCCGGTTCATATTGAATTCCTCTCTGCCGGGTTTCCCGGCGGGCACATGCCTGCTTAACAGACATACCATATATTTTCCTGCCTGTTTATGGATTGCCGGGGCGCTTTACTAAAGCGGTGGCTTTTCTGTTCTATTATACTTCCCAAGAACCGGGATTGCAACGCGCGTTCTCTCCGTTCTTTTCTGCTGTTGTAGGATTACAATTGATGTTTGACAATCCTACAAGGAAAAAATAAAAAAAGGCCCGCCCGGCCTTGACTTTTCTCCCGCCTGCTGTTATAATTCACCAGTAAAGAAAGAAGAACTGCCGTTCTCACCCCACGCTTTTCATGCTTACGGGTCAATAACCTGACCGGAACCCCCTTCGGGGGCGACGATCCTGTATGGTTTCACGGCTGGTTCTCCGGCCGTGTTTTTTTATGCGTCCGGTCAAGAAACATTATGGTTTATTTGGTTTTGGAGGTGCTTAACTATTAGCCGCAAGGAACTCGCCATCAATGAAGAAATCCGAGACAAGGAAGTGCGTGTGATCGACTCCGACGGTTCTCAGCTCGGAATCATTTCCGCGCGCGAAGCGCAGCGTATCGCCAACGAAAAGAATCTCGATCTCGTGAAGATCGCTCCGCAGGCAACACCGCCCGTATGCCGCATCATGGATTACGGGAAATACCGCTTCGAGCTGCTGAAGAAGGAAAAAGAAGCGCGCAAAAACCAGCATATTGTGGAACTGAAAGAAATCCGCCTTTCTCCCAATATCGACACGCACGACTTCAACACCAAGCTCCGCAACGCACTCAAATTCTTGGAGCATGGGGATAAGGTCAAGGTTTCCATCCGTTTTCGCGGCCGCGAGCTCGGGCATACCGAGGTCGGCTATCCCATCATGCAGCGCTTTGCCGAGGCCTGCGCCGAAGTAGGCTCTGTGGAAAAGCCCGCTAAAATGGACGGCCGTCAGATGCTCATGTTCCTTGCCCCTCTTAACAAGCCCGCCAAGTAAACAGAAAACTAAGGAGGAACCCACCATGCCAAAAATAAAAACGCACAGCGGCGCCAAAAAGCGCTTTAAGCTCACCAAAAGCGGTAAGGTAAAGCGTTCGCACGCTTACATGTCCCACATCCTTACCAAAAAGTCCACCAAGCGCAAGAGAAATCTTCGCAAGGCCGCTATTGCTGACGTGACGAACACTAGCAAGATCAAGCGCATGATCCCTTATAAATAAGTTTCCCCCATCATCGAAATTCACGGAGGTAATAATAAATGGCTAGAGTTAAAGGCGCTATCATGACGCGCAAAAGAAGAAAAAAGGTTTTAAAGCTCTCCAAGGGCTATTTCGGTTCCAAACATAAGCTCTTCAAAACCGCAAAAGAAGCGGTAATGAAGTCCGGCCAGTATGCGTACATCGGCCGCAAGCAGAAGAAGAGAGAGTTCCGCCGCCTGTGGATCACCCGTATCTCCGCCGGCTGCATGGCCAACGGCATCAACTACTCCACCTTCATGAACGGCCTCAAAAAAGCGGGCGTTGCCCTCAACCGCAAAATGCTTTCCGAAATCGCAATCAGCGACCCGGCGGCCTTCGCCGCTCTGGTAGAGCAGGCCAAGTCCGCTTTGGCATAACCCTGCTTTATAACGCCCGCGCCGGCAACGGCGTCGGGCGTACTTTTTATTTTCTGTGGATAAGGAGGCGCCGGTCCCTTGGCTTCTTACGTTTCTCTCACCAGCGCGGACAACCCCGCGGTCAAGCAGGCGGCCCGGGTGCGGGATTCCGCCGCCGCCCGCCGCAGGCTGGGGCTTTTTTTTGCCGAAGGCGCGCGCCTGTGCGCAGACGCCGCCCGGAGCGGCGTGCCCATACACACCTGCTTTTTCACGCCCGGAGCACGGGAAAAATACAAACGGGAAACCAGCCTCCTTTCGGAACAGGCCGCGCGGTGCTTTGAAATTTCCGAAAAAGTGTGCCGCAAGCTTTCCGATACCTCCGCGCCCCAGGGCGTTTTCTGCCTTTGCGGGCAAAGGGCGGAGCCGGACGGCGCGTTTGACGCGCAGGGGCGGTATCTCGCGCTCGAAAACGTGAGCGACCCTTCCAATCTCGGCGCATGCGCCCGCACGGCGGAGGCTCTCGGCATCGCGGGGCTCATCCTTTCCCCCGGCTGCTGCGACCCCTATAACGCAAAGGCGCTGCGCGCCTCTATGGGGGCCTTTTTTCGCCTGCCGCTGCTTTTGCCCGAGGATTTCCCCGCTCTTCTGCAAAAAAAACAGGCGGAGGGCTTCCGGATATACGGCTCCGTGCCCGATCGCGCCGCCATAAATATTGCAGAGGTCCCGAAGCCCGGCTGTATCTGCCTCGTGGGCAACGAGGGCAACGGCCTGACGGAGGAAGCAAAGGCCCTGTGCGACCGGCTCGTGACCATCCCCATGCCCGGCCGGGCCGAATCGCTCAACGCGGCGGCCGCCGCCGCCATCCTCATGTGGGAACTGATGAAGCCTTGATACGAACGGAGGGGTATTCTTGGAGCGTGCTGTAAATCATATCCGCCTGTCTCTGGCTCTCGGCGCGGGCTGCCGCGCCGCCAGCCGCATCTGTGCCCGCTACCCCGACCTTTCCGCCTTCTGGGAGGGCGGCGAAGGGGAATGGAAGCTTTCCGGCCTCGTTTCCGCGCGCCAGATCTCCCGCCTCCATGCCGTGAGCGGGGAAGACGCCCGCCGCGTGTATGAAAGGGCCCTCCAACTCGGGTTCCAGGTGCTCACCCCCTGGGACGCCGCCTATCCCGCCCGCCTGCGGAACATTGAAGACTTCCCTGCAGTACTGTATGTGTGGGGGACCCTTCCGGATATCGATAATCTCATTTCCATCGCCATGGTCGGCACGCGGAACGCTTCGAATTACGGCGAGCGCGCCGCCGATATGCTGGCCGCCGGCATCACGAAGGCCGGGGCGCTGGTGGTGAGCGGCGCGGCGCTCGGCGTGGATTCCGCCGCGCATAAGGCCGCCCTGCTCGCAGGCGGCAAAACCGTGGCCGTGCTCGGCTGCGGGATCGATACCCCTTACCTGCTCTCCAACCTCCCCCTTCGGCGCGAGATCGCAGCAAACGGCGCGGTGGTTTCCGAATTCCCGCCCGGCTATCCCGCGGGGAAAGCGACCTTTCCCATCCGCAACCGCATCATTTCCGGCCTCTGCCTCGGTACGGTGGTGATCGAGGCGGGCATCCGCAGCGGCTCCCTCATCACGGCGGAGCATGCGCTCCGTCAGGGGCGGGATGTTTTTGTAGTACCCGGCAGCATTTTGAGCCCCCATTTCGAAGGCACCAACCAGCTCCTGCGGGACGGCTGCAAGCCGGTCGCGGAGCCCTATGATATCCTTGCGGAATACGAAACCCGGTACGGCGCGGGGCTTCGCATCCCCGAACCGAACGTTTCGTCTCCCACCCCCGAAAATCCCTTCCCGCCCGCGCAGCTTACCCACGACGAAAGCTATTTATACCGTCTTTTATCCGAAAAGCCCCGTGCGCTCGACGAGCTGTGCGCGGCCTCCGGCCTGCCGGTTTCCTCGGTGGTATCGGCCCTCACGAGCCTGGAGCTCCAGGGCGGGTGCGAGCTGCTCCCCGGCGGCCTTTACCGAAAAAAATGAATTTTTTCTGGAATATTTGCGTCTCATGGGTTAATATTGAAACGGAATGCCCATACATTCTGATACCTGCCCGGGAGCCCTTCCCGGTAACGATAGTATTTCCGTCCCCTTTTGGGGCTCAAGGAGGAAACCGATGTCAAATCTGGTTATTGTGGAATCCCCCGCAAAAGCGAAAACGATAAAAAAATACCTCGGCAGCGGCTTCGACGTCCTCGCCTCGAACGGCCATATCCGCGACCTTCCCAAAAGCAAGATCGGCGTGGATATCGAAAACGGGTTCGAGCCGGTGTATGTGGAAACCCCCGGCAAGGAAGACCTCGTGCAGAGGCTCAAGGAAACGGCTCTGAACAGCGATAAGGTCTTCCTCGCGACCGACCCCGACCGCGAAGGGGAAGCCATCAGCTGGCATCTCGCGCAGATGCTGGGGCTCGATGTTGCCGACCAGAACCGCGTCACCTTCAACGAAATCACAAAAACGGGCGTGCGCGCCGGCATGGAGCACCCCCGCTCCATTGATCTCGATCTCGTGAACGCCCAGCAGGCCCGCCGCATCCTCGACCGGATCGTGGGCTACAAGCTCTCCCCCTTCCTCTGGAAAAAGGTGAAGAGGGGCCTTTCCGCCGGGCGCGTGCAGTCGGTCGCCGTGCGGATCGTGGTGGACCGCGAGGAGGAAATCCGCCGGTTCCAGTCGGAAGAGTACTGGACGATCGACGCCCTCCTGAAATCCCCCCGGTCGGAAAAAACCTTCGAAGCCAAGCTCTATGGCACGGCGGACGGCAAAAAGCTCTCCGTGGGCAATGGGGAAGACGCCGCCGCTATCGTCTCCGCGCTGGACGGCGCGGACTATGTGGTCACCTCCCTCAAGCGCGGCACCCGCAAAAAGAACCCCGCGCCGCCCTTCATCACCTCCACCCTCCAGCAGGAGGCCTCCCGCAAGCTGAATTTCGTTGCACGGCGCACCATGAAGGCCGCGCAGGAGCTTTACGAGGGCGTGGATATCCCCGGCCTCGGCGCCACCGGTCTCATTACCTACATGCGAACCGACTCCCTGCGCATTTCGGACGAAGCGCGCGCGGAGGGCGTTGCTTATATTACCTCGGCCTACGGCAAGGAATATCTGCCCGAAAAGCCGCGCGTTTATAAATCCCGCGCCGGCGCGCAGGATGCGCACGAGGCCATCCGCCCCACCATGCCCTCCCTCACGCCGGACAAGGTGAAGGACAGCCTCACTCTCGACCAGTATAGGCTCTACCGGCTCATCTGGGAGCGCTTCATCGCTTCCCTCATGCAGAGCGCGGTTTACAGCACCGTTTCCGCCGATATCACTGCAAACAATTATCTCTTCAAAGCCAGCGGCTTCCACGTGAAGTTCGACGGCTTTACCGTATTATACGTGGAGGGCCGCGACGAAGCGGAGGAAAGCGCCAGCTCCCTGCCGCCGCTCGAGGAAAAGGACGTGCTGGCTCTCGAAGCGCTCACCCCCAACCAGCACTTTACCCAGCCGCCCGCCCGATACACGGAAGCCACCCTCATCAAGGCGCTGGAGGAAAACGGCATCGGCCGCCCCTCCACCTATGCGCCCACCATCACCACCATCCTCCAGCGTGAGTATATCGAGCGCGAGCAGAAATCGCTGAAGCCAACGCCCCTCGGCGAAGTCATCACCAAGCTCATGGAGGAATATTTCACCGATATCATGGATGTGGAATTCACCGCCAACATGGAAAAGCAGCTCGACCACGTGGAGGAAGGCAAGAAAGCATGGCGCGACCTCCTCTCCCATTTTTACGGCGGGTTTGAAAAGACGCTCCAAAACGCCGAGGAGAAAATGGACGGCACCCGCGTGAAGATCCCCGATGTGGAAACCGATGTGAAATGCGAGCTGTGCGGGCGCAACATGGTCATCAAAAGCGGGCGCTTCGGCAAGTTCCTCGCCTGCCCCGGCTACCCGGAATGCAAGTTCACGAAGGCCATTGTGCAGGAAACGCCGGGCGAATGCCCCCGCTGCGGCGGAAAAATCCTGCTCAAGAAGAGCAAAAACGGGCATAAATATTATGGGTGCGAAAATTTCCCCACCTGCACGTTCATGACCTGGGACGAACCCAAGGCAGACCGCTGCCCGAGCTGCGGCTCTACCCTGTTCAAAGCGCGGGGCGGGTCGCTCAACTGCCTGAACGAAGGGTGCGAATACCACGTGGAGCCGAAGCCCCGCGCATCCAAAAAGAAAGCGGAGGAAGGGGAGGAAAAGGCCTCCTCCAAAACAAAAACCGCGAAGGGCGCCAAAACAAAAAATGCAGGCGCGAAGAAAACGCCTTCGAAAACCACGAAAAAGGCTTCCTCCACCAAAACCACGAAGAAAACAGCTTCCAAAACGAAAAAAGCGGCGGAAACGCCCGCTGAGGAATCCTGATGCGCGCCGCCGTAATCGGCGCGGGGCTCGCCGGGTGTGAAGCGGCATGGGCGCTTGCAAACCGCGGCGTTTCGGTGACCCTTTATGAGCAAAAGCCCCTGCACCGCTCCCCCGCCCACCGGGCGGACGGCTTTGCCGAGCTCGTCTGCTCCAATTCGCTCAAGGCGGAGCGGGTGGAATCGGCCGCAGGGCTTTTAAAAGACGAAATGGCCCGCCTCGGCTCGCTGACCGTTGCCGCGGCGCTTTCCTGCCGGGTTCCGGCGGGCGGCGCGCTCGCGGTGGACCGGGACCTTTTTTCGGAGCGTATCACCAAAAAGATCCTCTGCCACCCGAACATCCGGGTGGTGCATGAAATATGCGGGGAAATCCCCGCGGAGGGCGTCGTCATCATCGCCACCGGGCCGCTCACGGAAGGCCCGCTCGCAGAAGCCATTGCCGCGCGGTGCGGCGGGTATCTGAGCTTTTACGACGCCGCGGCTCCTATCGTCTCGGCCGATTCGGTGGATCTTTCGCACGCCTTTTCCGCCTCCCGCTACGGGCGCGGCGGGGCGGACGATTACCTCAACTGCCCTATGGACCGCGAAACCTACGAGGCGTTTTACGAAGCGCTCCTCCATGCGGAGTGTGCCCCCCTGCACGATTTCGACCGCCCTCTCACCGTATACGAGGGCTGCATGCCGGTGGAGCAGATGGCCCGCCGCGGGAAGGATACCCTGCGCTATGGCCCCTTAAAGCCGGTCGGCCTCTTCGACCCCGTTTCCGGGCGGCGGCCCTATGCGGTGGTCCAGCTCCGAAAGGAGAACGAGGCGGGCACCATGCTGAATCTCGTGGGGTTCCAGACCAATCTGAAATTCGGGGAGCAAAAGCGGGTTTTCTCCATGATTCCCGCCCTGCACGATGCAGAATTCCTGCGCTACGGCGTGATGCACCGCAACAGCTTCCTCCATTCCCCAAAGCTGCTCTCCCCCGATTATTCCCTGCGGGACGAGCCCCGCATTTACTTTGCCGGGCAGATGACCGGCGTGGAAGGGTATATGGAATCGGCGGGCTCCGGGATCCTCGCGGGGCTTTCCGCCGCGCGGAGGCTCCGCGGGCTTTCCCTCCCGCCCCTGCCGCCCGAAACCATGCTCGGCGCGCTCGCCCTCCATGTGAGCGGCGGGCCGGAGGACTTCCAGCCCATGGGCGCGAATTTCGGCGTGCTGCCCCCCATAGAGCCGCACATCCGCAAGAAGCAGGAACGTTATCAGGCCCTTGCCGCGCGCGCCCTGCGTGCGCTCGGGGAATATAAACGCACTCTTTGACTGTTCAGCCGCCCGGACTAAGGGTGGTATTCTGCCCCGGTCCTGCCGGAGAAAAAAGGTGAAGAAACATGAAAATTATTGTAGACGCGTTCGGCGGGGATAACGCTCCCCTCGAAATCCTAAAAGGCTGCGCCCTCGCGGTGGAGGAATACGGCGTATCCATCCTGCTGTGCGGCCGGGAGGACGCCATCCGGAAATGCGCCCTGGAAAACGGTATCTCCCTTTCCGGGATGGAAATCGCGCCCGCCGAGGAAGTGATCTCCATGCACGATTCCCCCGGGGAAATCATGAAAAGCAAATCGGGCAGCTCCATGGCCGAGGGACTTCGCCGCCTCGCTTCCGGCGAAGGGGACGCATTCGTTTCCGCCGGCAGCACCGGCGCGCTGGTGGTGGGCTCCACCTTTCTCGTGAAGCGCATCAAGGGGATTAAACGCCCCGCGCTCGCCGCGCTCATCCCGGCGGATTCCGGCCCTTATATGCTGGTGGACACCGGCGCGAACGCCGAGTGCCGCCCCGAAATGCTCCTGCAGTTCGGCATCATGGGCAGCGTGTATATGAATAAGGTCATGGGGCTCGCTTCCCCCCGCGTGGGCCTTTTGAACATCGGCACGGAGGAAACCAAGGGCGGCCCGCTCCAGCTCGAAAGCTACCGGCTGCTTTCCGCCGCGCCCCTCCATTTCATCGGCAACGTGGAAGCGCGGGAGGTTCCCGCCGGCGCGTGCGATGTTCTGGTGGCGGACGGCTTTACCGGCAACGTCCTCTTAAAGCTCACCGAGGGCATGGGGCTCACGTTCATGAAGAACCTCAAAACCATCTTCAAAAAGAACACCATCACAAAGCTCTCCACTCTTCCGATGAAGGACGGGCTTTCCGATTTCAAAAAGAAAATGGATTATACCGAGCACGGCGGCGCGCCCTTAATGGGCATTGCAAAGCCTGTTATCAAGGCGCACGGCAGCTCCAACGCCAAGGCCTTCAAAAACGCCATCCGCCAGGCCAAGGCCTTTGCCGAAACGGGCGTGACCGGCGAAATCGAAAGCAAACTCCAACTTTTACAGCAAGGTGATGAACAATGAAGCAAAGGGATGCCGCGTCCTTTACGGCGCTGGAAGAAGCCATCGGATATTCCTTTCACGAGAAGGGCCTGCTCTCCCACGCCCTCACGCATTCCTCGGCCGCAAACGAGCGCCACGACCCCTTCCTTTCCAACGAACGCCTGGAATTCCTCGGCGATTCGGTATTGAGCGTGATCGTTTCGGAGCATATCTACCGCCATTTCCCCGACCTCCCCGAGGGGGAGCTGACCAAGCTGCGCGCATCTTTGGTCTGCGAGCAATCGCTGTTTCAGTTTGCAGATGAAATTTCGCTCGGCAGCCACCTTTTCCTCGGCAAGGGCGAAGAGCTGACCGGGGGGCGCACCCGCCCCTCCATCCTGGCAGACGCATTCGAAGCCCTGCTCGCCGCCATGTTTTTAGACGGCGGCATGGAGCCGGTCAAAACGCTCGTGCTCCGGTTCATCGTTCCGGAGCTGGAGCATAAAAAGCCGGTCGCGTTTCAGGATTATAAAACCGTACTCCAGGAGATTATCCAGAAAAACCCGGAGGAGCTGCTCGAATACGTGCTCGCAAGCGAAAGCGGGCCCGATCACGACAAGCGCTTCGTGGTGGAGGTGCACCTCAACAGCAACGTCATCGGACGGGGCGAGGGCCGCAGCAAAAAGCAGGCCGAGCAGGAAGCCGCGCGCGAGGCGCTCGAGCTCATGGGGCAATGAAGCACGCGAACGTCGCCTTTTTCGTGCCGCATGCGGGCTGTCCGCAGCAGTGCAGCTTCTGCAACCAGAAAACCATCACAGGGCAAAGGGGCCTGCCCTCACCCGAAGAAATCCGGGAAACGGTGGAAGCCGCCCTTCGCTCCCTCGGCCCCCGCGCGAGAGATGCGGAGATCGCCTTTTTCGGCGGCAGCTTTACCGCCATCCCGAGGAGCGACATGCTCTTCTTGCTCCGCTCGGTGCAGGAATATCTGGCCCTGTTCCGCGGTATCCGCATTTCCACCCGGCCGGACGCCGTTTCGGAGGAAATCCTCTCCCTGCTGCGCGCCTTCGGCGTGACCGCCATCGAGCTCGGCGCCCAGAGCATGGACGACCGGGTCCTTTCGTTAAACCGGCGCGGCCATTCAGCGGAGGACGTCCGCCGGGCGGCGGGGCTCATCCGCCGGGGCGGCTTTTCGCTCGGCCTCCAGATGATGACCGGCCTGCCGGGCGATTCCCCCGCCGGCGCGCTGCATACCGCGGAGGAGCTGGCACTTCTTTGCCCCGATACCATGCGCATTTACCCCACCCTGGTGCTGCGCGGCACCCCTCTCGAAGCAAAGCTGCTGGCGGGCGAATATGAACCCGAAACGCTCCCGGAAGCCGCGGCGCTTTCCTCCCGTCTGCTTTTGTTTTTTGAAGAACGGGGCATTCCCGTGATCCGCTTGGGGCTGCACGCGGCAGAGGAGCTTTCCTCCTCCCTGCTCGCGGGGCCCTTTCATCCGGCCTTCCGCGAGCTGTGCGAAAGCCGTATCTACCTCGAGCGGGCAAAAAGCGCCCTCGAAGGCCGTCCGCCGGGCGAATACACCCTGCTCGTCGCCCCCCGCTGCGTTTCCAAGATGGCGGGGCAGAAAAAATGCAATTTCCGGGAGCTTTCCCGCCTCGGCTTTTCCTGCCGCGCCGCGGAAAGCGCTTCCCTTTCCCCCTATGACGTTGAACCCCTGAAGAAGGAGGAACCCCGTTGCTTTTAAAATCGCTGGAGCTGCACGGCTTCAAATCCTTTCCCGATAAAATCACGCTCCGGTTCGGAAACGGCATCACTGCGGTGGTAGGGCCGAACGGAAGCGGCAAAAGCAATATTTCAGATGCAGTGCGATGGGTGCTGGGGGAGCAGTCCACCAAATCCCTGCGCGGCGCCAAGATGGAAGACGTTATTTTCAGCGGCACCTCCTCCCGCCGGGCGCAGGGCTTTGCGGAGGTCACCCTCGTGATAGATAATTCCGACCGCCGCCTCTCCCTCGATACCGACGAGGTCGCCGTAACCCGCCGCTATTACCGGTCGGGCGAAAGCGAATACCAGCTCAACCGCGCCACCGTCCGCCTCAAGGATATCCACGAGCTGTTTATGGATACCGGCCTTGGGCGGGACGGCTATTCCATCATCGGCCAGGGGCGCATTGCGGATATCGTTTCCTCCCGCTCGGAGGACCGCCGCGAAATCTTCGAGGAGGCTGCCGGCATCTCCAAATTCCGGTACCGCAAGGAAGAGGCTTCCCGCCGGCTCGATAAGGCGGAAGAAAACCTCGTGCGCCTTCGTGATATCCTCGCCGAGCTCGAAGCCCAGATCGGGCCCCTCGCCGAGCAGAGCGAAAAGGCGCAGAAATTTCTCGTGCTGGCCGCCGAAAAGGAAACGCTCGAAATCGGTCTGTGGCTCCATGCGCTCGAGCGCTCCAAAAACGCCCTGCGCGAGCAGGAGCGAAAAATCGCTGTGGCGAACGGGCAGTATGAAGACCTTGCCCGCCATTTGACGGACATCGAGGCCGAGGTCGAACGGGTTTACGAGCAGACGCAGAAGATCACCGTGCAGATCGATGAAATCCGCCGGAGCGCCGAGACCCGGGAGGAGCAGGCCGCCCGCGCGGAAAGCGACGCGGCGGTGCTCGAAAACACCATCTTCCACAACGGCAACATGCTCGAAAAGCTCGGGCAGGACCTCGAAGCCATCCGCGGCGCGGGCCGGTCCATTGAAACGGAAATCGCCCGCCGCAGGGAAAATATCAAAAGCACAAAACAGCGCGCGGAAGAAAAAAAGGACGAATTCTTTGCGCTGCAGGCTTCGCTTTCCTCCCTCACCGAGGAAAGCGGCGAGCACACGAAACGGCTCGACGAGCTGCGCCGCCGCTCAAACGAGCTCACCGCCAAGGCCGCGAACGCGCGCGTGGAGGCCGTGGGCGCCGAAACGGCCCTCTCGCAGCTTCGGCAGCGCGGCGGCAGCGTGGACGCAGCTCTCGCGGAAAAGCAGGACTACATAGAAAAATTAACAGGCGAAACGGAAGCGGCAAAAGCCGACCTCCGTGAGACGGAGGAAACCCTCCTCGCCCTTTCGAATACCATCAAGGGATATGCGATGCGCGTTTCCTCCCGCGAGGAAAAGGCGGCAGGGGCCCGCGCGGCCGCCGAAAAACTCTCCCTTTCGGTGCGGGAAAAGCAGTCCCGTATTTCGGTGCTCACGCGCATGGAGCAAAACCTCGAAGGCTTTGCACACAGCGTCAAGGCTGTGATGCAGGCGAGCGAGGCCGGCCGCCTCGGCGGTATCCACGGCCCGGTATCGAGGCTCATCACCACCGAAAAGAAGTATGCCGCCGCCATTGAAATCGCACTCGGCGCGGCTATGCAGAATATCGTCGTCTCTTCGGAAGGGGATGCAAAGCGCGCCATCGGCTTTTTAAAAACCGCGGGCGTGGGCCGCGCCACCTTCCTGCCCGTTACCACCGTCCGGGGCCGCACCCTGAACGAACGCGGCCTTTCGGACTGCTTCGGGTTCGTGGGAGTTGCTTCCGAGCTCGTCTCGTTTGACCCGCAGTACAGGGAAATTGCGCAGTCCCTGCTCGGGCGCACCGTCGTCGCCGAGGAGCTGGACAGCGCCGTGAACATCGCCCGGCAGTACGGCTACCGCTTCCGTGTGGTCACACTGGACGGCCAGGTGGTAAACGCGGGCGGCTCGCTCACGGGCGGCTCCATGGCAAAATCCGCCGGCCTGCTCAGCCGCGCCGCGGAGATAGACGGCCTCAAGGCCCAGTGCGCGAAAACCGAGGAGGAGCACCGGCGCGCCCTGCAAGCGCTCAAAGCGGCGGAAGAAGAGCTTTCCTCCTCCAAGGCCGATTCCCTCGGCGCCGAGGGCGAATACGCCACCGCCGGGGAGGACAAAATACGCTTGGAAGCGGAGCTGCGGCGCTTATCGCAGCTCGTTTCGGCCGCCGAAAACGATATATCCGGCCTCGAAGCCGAACGGGCCGATTCGAAGGGCCGCATGGATGCGCTCACCGCACGCCTGCAGGCTGCAAAAGAGCTGGAAGAAAAGCTGCTCGCCGAAGTACAGGCGTGCGACGGCGAAATCGATTCCCTCACCGGGGAGGGCGCGCGGCTTTCGGAAAAACGGGAAGCCCTGCTCGAGGCCCTTTCCGCCGCCCGTGCGGAGATCGCCTCACTGGAGCAGGAGATCGAATCGGAAGAAAAGGCCGTGGAGGAGCTCGGCGCCAGAGGGGAATCGGAAGAAGCGCGCGTTGCCGGCGTACAGCAGGAGATTTCCCGCATTGAAGCCGAAAACGAGGCCGCGCGCGGAAAAATTGCGGAGCTACGGGAATCCGCGGAAGCTCTGCGGCAATCGGGCCGGCAGAGCGAGGCGAGAATAAACGGGCTGCGCGGGGAGCAGGCGTCTCTCGAGGAAAAGAGCCGGAGCCTGCGCGCCCTCGAAAAGGAAAAATCCTACGAGCGCGAAAAATTAAGCGGCGAGCTCGCCCGCCTGACCGAGCAGCGCGCCGCCATGCATAAGGATTACGACGACGTTCAGAAAAAGCTTTACGACGAATACGGCCTCACCCGCCACGAGGCCGAGCAGAAGGGTATCGTGATCGAAGAGCCGCAGAAGGCCCAGCGCCGCCTGACCGAGCTCAAAAACCAGATCCGCGCCCTCGGCAGCGTGAACGTTGCCGCCATCGACCAATACAAAGAGGTTTCCGAACGGTACGAATTCATGAGCACGCAGATTTCCGATGTGGAAAAATCGCGCGACGAGCTGCTCCGCATCATCCACGACCTGACCCTCAACATGAAAAAGTTGTTTGAAGAGCGCTTCGCCGCCATCAATTCCCAGTTCGGCGTAATCTTCCGGGACCTCTTCGGCGGCGGCAGCGCGGAGCTGCGGCTGGCGGATCCCTCGGATGTGCTCGAATCGGGCATCGATATGCTCATCCAGCCGCCCGGCAAGAACGTACAGAACATCGACCTGTTCTCCGGCGGCGAAAAGGCGCTCACCGCCATCGCCCTCTATTTCGCCATCCTGCGCGTTTCCCCCTCCCCCTTCTGCATCCTCGATGAGATCGAGGCCGCGCTGGACGATGTGAACGTGGACCGCTTTGCCGGTTACCTGCGCCGCATGTGCGGCGCGACCCAGTTTATCGCCATCACCCACCGCCGCGGGACCATGGAGGAGGCCGATATGCTTTACGGCGTCACCATGCAGGAGGAGGGCGTTTCCAAGCTCCTTTCCCTCAACGCGTCGGAGGTCAGCTCCCGCCTGGGGCTGAAATAAATCACCCTTTTTAAGGAGGCAAATGCCATGGGCTTTTTCAGCAAGATCGCACAGGGCCTCAAAAAAACGAGAGACAGCCTTTCGGGCGCCGTAAGCAACATGCTCTCCGCCTTTACAAAGATCGATGAAGAGCTGTTCGAGGAGCTGGAGGAAATCCTCATCATGGCGGACGTGGGGCTGCCCACCGCCGAGTTCATCTGCCAGAAGCTCCGGGAGGAAGTGAAGCACCGGGGCGTAACCGACCCGGCCGAAATCAAAGATATCCTCGTTTCCATCATCACCGGGATGCTGGAGGGCGGCGAGGGGCTGGACCTTTCCGGGTCCCCCTCCGTGGTTCTCGTGATCGGCGTGAACGGCGTGGGAAAAACCACCACCATCGGCAAGCTTGCCGCACGCCTCAAAGCCGAAGGCAAATCGGTCATCCTCGGCGCGGCGGATACCTTCCGCGCCGCCGCTATCGAGCAGCTGGAGGTCTGGTCCGAGCGGGCGGAGGTCCCCATCGTGAAGCACACCGAAGGGGCCGACCCTGCCGCCGTGGTGTTCGATACCATCGCCGCCGCGAAGGCGAGGCACGTGGACGCCGCTGTTATCGACACCGCCGGCCGCCTCCACAATAAGAAAAACCTGATGGATGAGCTCGCGAAAATCAATCGTGTGATAAAGCGCGAGCTGCCCGATTCCCCCTGCGAATCCCTTCTGGTGCTGGATGCGACCACCGGCCAGAATGCGGTGAACCAGGCGCGCGAATTCAGCAAGGTCACCGATATCACCGGCATCGTGCTCACGAAGCTGGACGGTACCGCCAAGGGCGGCGTGGTGCTGGCGATCCGGCAGGAGCTGGGGCTGCCCATCAAATACATCGGCGTGGGCGAAGGGGCAGACGATCTCCAGCCCTTCTCCCCCGAAGACTTTGCCCGCGCCCTGTTCGCCGAACAGGGGGAAGGCTGACCCCCCGGCGGCGCTTTAAAACACGTTCTGTTCTCTTGCGGGGCGGCGGGCCGGCCCGCCTTTCCCCCGCGATACGACTCTCGTCTTATCATTTTCTCTTCGCGTGATAAGGCCTGCGCTTCCCCTCCAAATTTGTGCCGCGCGAAGCGGCGGAACGGATGACTTTTTATGAAATTCATCATTGCATCGAACAACCCGCATAAAATCACGGAGCTTTCCCGCATATTAACGCGCCTCGGCATCGAAGCCGCTTCCCCCCGCGAGCTCGGGCTTTCCCTCGGGGAGGTGGAGGAAACGGGGAGCACTTTTGCAGAAAACGCCCGCATCAAGGCGGAGCACGCAGAGCGGCTCAGCGGCCTGCCCGCCATCGCGGACGACAGCGGCCTCGCCGTGGACGCGCTCGGCGGTGCGCCGGGCATTTATTCCGCGCGCTACGCCGGGGAAAACGCTACCGACAGCGAGCGTATGGACAAGCTCCTCGGGGAACTGAAGGACGTGGACGCCCCCCGCCGGGGTGCGAAATTCGTTTCGGCCATCTGCGTTTGTTTTTCGCCCGGGCGCTTCCTCGAGGTGGAGGGCGAGTGCCAAGGCGCCATCGCTTTCGAGAAGCAGGGCGAGGGCGGCTTTGGCTATGACCCGCTCTTCCTCTGTGAGGGCCGCAGCTTTGCGCAGATGAGCGCGGCGGAAAAAGACGAGGTGAGCCACCGCGGCCGGGCGCTCCGCCGGTTGGAAGAAGCGCTCCGGGACTACCTCGAGGAACACCCGGAAATTTCCGGATAACGAACCGTCAGAAAGGATTTCATGTTTTATGATAACCAGTAAACAGCGCGCCCAGTTAAAAGGGCTCGCCAACCGCATGGATACGATTTTACAGGTGGGCAAGGGCGGTATCGCCGACCAGCTCGTCACCCAGGTGAGCGACGCCCTGCGCGCCCGCGAGCTCATCAAAATGCGCGCGCTCGAAACCGCGCCCCTTTCTTCCCGCGAAGCGGCCGAAGCCCTGGCGGAGGCCTGCGGCGCGGAAGTGGTGCAGGTGATCGGCAGCAAGTTCATCCTTTATAAACGCAACCCGGAAGAGCCGAAGATCGAGCTTGTAAAATAACACGGCGGGCAGATGTTAAGAGCCGCACGCTCTCCTGCCCGCTTCGCGCCCCCGCCCGGATGCGCAGAAACCGTCTCGTCATTTCCCGCTTCGCGCGATGAGACGGGCGCCTCCCTTCCAAAACGATACCGATGCGAAGCGGCGGAATGGATGGATTTTTATGAAACGCACCGCTCTGCTCGGCAGCAGCTTCAACCCCCCGCACAACGGGCACCTTATGCTCGCCGCCGGCTGCGCCGATTTTTTAGGGGCCGGCCGGGTGCTGCTGATCCCCGCGGCCTCGCCCCCGCATAAATCGGCCGCCGAATACGCGCCCGCCGCCGACCGGCTCGCCATGTGCCGGCTGGCCGCGCGCTGCGACCCGCGCTTCGAAGCGAGCGATATCGAGCTGCGGCGCGGCGGCGTGAGCTACACGGTGGATACCCTCGAAGCGCTTCGCCGGGAATCCCCGCAGGAAGAACTTTTCTTTTTGATGGGCGCGGATATGTTCCTGTCCTTCCACACCTGGAAGGATACGGAGCGGATTTTAGGGCTCTGCCGCATCTGCGCGGTGCCGAGAGGCGCGGCGGATGAAGCCGCTATGCTCGGCTACGCACGGCAAAAAAACATCCCGAAGGATCGTTTTCTCATAAAAAATTTACCCCTTGTTAACATATCTTCGTCCCAAATACGCCAGAATATAAAATCAGGGCTGTCTGTTGCGGGGCTCGTCCCCGAAGCCGTGAACCAATACATCCTCGAAAAGGGACTGTACCGCAGCCCTTCGGGAATAGGAGCAGCAGAACATCATGTCTTATGAAACGTATCTCGAAGCCCTTCGCCCCCGCATGGGAGAGCGGCGGCGGAAGCATTCCATTGCCGTGTGCAGGGAGGCCGTGCGCCTGGCCCGAAAATACGGGGCCGACCCCGAAAAGGCCGAAACCGCGGGCATCCTGCACGATATCTGCAAGGAAACCCCCGATGCGGAACAGTTGCGCATCCTTTCGGACTTTGGTATAATGCTTACAAGTGTCGAAAAAAAAGAGCCCAAGCTTTACCACGCAATGAGCGGCTCTGTCTATATTCAGCAGCAGCTCGCGGTATCCGATCCCGATATCGTGAACGCCGTCCGCTACCACACGACCGCCCGCGCAGGAATGAGCCTTCTCGAAAAGGTGCTCTACCTCGCGGACTACACTTCCGCCGACCGGGATTATCCCGGCGTTACGGAAATGCGGGAGCTCGTGGAGATCGGCATCCTGCCGGCGATGGAATTCGCCCTGCGGTTTACCGTTTCCGACCTGTGTGAACGCGGACGCTGCATCCACCCGGACACCATCAGCGCTTACAACGAGGTCATGCTTTTGAAATGACCCCGCACAGGGCCGGCAGCTCCTCTGCCCGCTCTTGCCCCGTACCCGCCTGCCGTAACACAACATGGAGGTTGAAATGAGACTTACCGGATTTGAAAACGAACCGAATAACCCGAACAAGAATCGCCGAAGCGCCCCCCGGAACCAGGAAGCCGCTTCCGAAGGCGTGGATTTGAGCCAAATGGCCACCAAAAAGCGCAGGAAAAAGCAACGCAACAAAAAGCGAATCGCCATCAACTGCGTGGCCGTCCTCGTGATTATCGGCTCCCTTTTCTCCATGGGCTTTTCCTATGTGATGGATTCCCGCCTGTTCACGCGGGGGCAGGAGGAAACGGGCAATTTTGAGCCCACCCTCACGAGCGCCAGCCAGGACGTGACCTATTTCATGATCGCCGGCACGCACAAGGGCCTCACCGATACCCTCATGGTGGCCTGCCTCGATACCAAGGAGAACAAGTGCTCCATCCTGCAGATCCCGCGCGACACCTACGTGAGCAGTGAAGACACGAACAACCACGGCCATAAGATCAATGCCGTGTATGCGCATCCCCGCGCGGGCGAAAACCCGGCGAACGCGCTCATCCGCCGCATCAACACCAACTTCGCCCTGCCGGTCGACCATTACATCGTCGTTGATATGCCCGCCTTCCCGAAAATTGTGGACGCGCTCGGCGGCATCGAGGTCGATGTGAAGAAACGCATCGTTTACCCGGGCTGCGGGCCGATCGAGGTCGGCCTCCAAACCCTCAACGGCGAGCAGGCCGAGCTCTTCATGCGCGCGCGCAAGGGAGGCGACTATGTGCTGGGCGACCCCGACCGCGTGATGGCGCAGCGCCAGTTCTATATGGGCCTCGCCAAAAAAATGATGGAAATGAGCCTTTCCCAAATGGCCTCGCTCGTCAATGTTTTGAAGGACGACGTCACCACCGATATGAGCGTGGGCGAGATCATGGATTACGCACAGGCCGTAAAGCAGCTTACGATGGACGATATGTCCATTTATGCCATTCCGGGCGAATCCTATGACCCCGGCAAGGGCACCGCAAACTGGATCTCCTATTACACCGTGCACCGTAAGGCTCTGCTTGAGCTTCTCAACGAGAAGTTCAATCCCTACGGCGTACCCATTCAGCTCGAAAATTTAAAAATTCCGGAAATGCAGAATTCCGGCTATGAAACCTTTGATAACGGCGGCTCGTTCAGCGAGCTGTCAGGAGGGCAGTAAATGAATTCATACGAAATTGCAAAAGCCGCGATCCGCGCGCTGGACAGCAAGAAAGCGCGCGATATCGAAGCAATCAAGGTAGACGACCTCACCATTTTAGCCGACTATTTCATCATCGCAACCGGTACCAGCTCCACGCAGGTGAAGGCCCTGGCGGACGAGGTGGATTTCAGGCTTTCCGAAGAGGGCGTTCAGCCGAACCATATCGAGGGCCGAACCACCTCCTGGATCGTGCTCGATTACGGTTCGGTGATCGTCCACGTGTTTTACGGCGAAACGAGGGATTTCTATTCGCTCGAACGGCTCTGGTCGGACGGCGCAAAAATCGATATCAATGAATTCCTGCAGGAAAAGCAGGATTGAGGAGAGAGCTTACTTGAAATACAATTTTGCTGAAATTGAAAAGAAATGGCAGGATATCTGGGAGGAAAAGGGCACCTTCCACGCGGAGGACGACTATTCCCTTCCCAAGTTTTACGCGCTCGTGGAGTTCCCCTATCCATCCGGGCAGGGGCTCCATGTGGGGCACCCCCGCTCCTATACCGCGCTCGATATCGTCAGCCGGAAAAAGCGCCTCGAGGGATATAACGTGCTGTATCCCATGGGGTGGGACGCCTTCGGCCTCCCCACCGAAAACTTCGCGATTAAAAACCACATCCATCCCGAAATCGTAACGAAGAACAACGTGGCGCGCTTCAAGCAGCAGCTCCGCTCCCTCGGCCTTTCCTTCGACTGGAGCCGTGAAATCAACACGACCGGCAAGGATTATTACAAATGGACCCAGTGGATCTTCCTCCAGCTCTTCAAAAAGGGGCTGGCGTATAAAAAAGAGATGTCTGTCAACTGGTGCACCTCCTGCAAGGTGGTGCTCGCCAACGAAGAGGCGCAGGGCGGCGTGTGCGAGCGCTGCGGGGGCGAGGTCATCCACAAGGTGAAATCCCAGTGGATGCTGAAAATCACCGAATACGCGGAACGCCTGCTGAACGACCTCGATACCGTCGATTACATCGACCGCGTCAAGACCCAGCAGCGCAACTGGATCGGCCGCTCCACCGGCGCGGAGGTCACCTTCCGCACCACCGCGGGAGACGATCTGGTGGTTTACACCACCCGTCCTGATACGCTTTTCGGCGCTACATACATGGTCATTTCCCCGGAGCACCCGCTCATTGAAGCCTGGAGCGGCTCCCTTCGGAATATGGACGCTATCCGCGCTTACCAGCAGGAGGCGGCAAGGAAATCCGATTTCGAGCGTTCGGAGGTCGCAAAGGAAAAAACGGGCGTGAGGCTTGAGGGCGTTTGCGCCGTTAACCCCGTGAACGGGCGGGAAATCCCCATTTTCATTTCCGATTACGTGCTCATGACCTACGGCACCGGCGCCATCATGGCCGTGCCCGCGCACGACACGCGCGACTGGGAGTTTGCCAAAAGGTTTTCCCTTCCCATCATTGAGGTGGTGAAGGGCGGAAACGTGCAGGAGGAAGCGTTTACCGACTGCGCCTCGGGCGTGATGGTCAATTCCGGCTTCCTCAACGGGCTGACGGTGGAAGAGGCCAAAGAGAAGATCACCGAGTTCCTCACCGAACAGGGCATCGGCCACGCCAAGGTCAATTACAAGCTGCGCGACTGGGTCTTCTCCCGCCAGCGCTATTGGGGCGAGCCCATCCCCATCGTGCACTGCGATGCGTGCGGCTATGTTCCCCTGCCCGAAAGCGAGCTGCCCCTCCAGCTTCCCGAGGTTGCTTCCTATGAGCCCACGGGAGACGGCGAATCCCCCCTCGCCGCAATGGACGAATGGGTGAATACCACCTGCCCGCACTGCGGCGGCCCTGCGAAGCGCGAAACAGATACCATGCCGCAGTGGGCCGGCTCCTCCTGGTATTTCCTGCGGTACTGCGACCCGCACAACAGCGAAGCGCTCGCCTCCCGTGAGGCGCTCGAATACTGGCTGCCGGTGGATTGGTACAACGGCGGCATGGAGCACACCACCCTGCACCTGCTCTATTCCCGCTTCTGGCACAAGTTCCTTTACGATATCGGCGTGGCGCCCACGCCCGAGCCCTATGCCAAGCGCACGAGCCACGGCATGATCCTCGGCGAAAACGGCGAAAAGATGAGCAAGTCGCGCGGGAACGTCGTCAACCCGGACGATATCATCCGCGAGTACGGCGCGGATACCATGCGCCTTTATGAAATGTTTATCGGCGATTTTGAAAAGGCCGCTCCCTGGTCCCCGAAGAGCATCAAGGGCTGCCGCCGGTTCCTCGACCGCATCTGGAACCTCTCGGATATCCTCATCGAAGGGGATTCCTACCGCCCCGAGCTCGAAATGGCCATGCACCGCACCATTAAAAAGGTTTCGGAAGACATTGAAACCCTCAAGTTCAACACCGCCATCGCCGCCATGATGGCGCTGCTCAATGATATCGCCGCGCTCGGTTCCGTGAATCGCGCGGAGCTTTCCACCCTGCTCCTCCTGCTGAACCCCTTCGCCCCGCATATCACGGAGGAAATGTGGCAGCAGCTCGGCTTCGGTGGAATGGCAAACGAGCAGAAGTGGCCCGCCTTCGATGAATCCAAGTGCAAGGCGGATACCATCGAGATCGCCGTGCAGGTGAACGGCAAACTGCGCGGGCGCGTTTCCATCCCCGCAGACGCGGATGCACCCGCCGCCATCGCCGCCGCAAAGGCCGATGAAAAGGTCGCGGCCTCCCTCGAGGGGACGGCGGTAGTCAAAGAGCTTTACGTGCCGGGCAAGCTCGTAAACCTCGTGGTGAAAAAATAACGAGGTCCCTTTCAGAGGCCCCGGGGCCAGCCGATTCCGGGGCCTTTTTGTTTTCCGCGGCCGCGCTCCTGCGCCGGAAAGCCGGCGCTTTCCCCGCACGGCGGGAGATAGAACGGGCCGCCGCATACCTGTTTTAAGCCGGCGGGAACGCCCCGAGGCGGATTTTAGGCCCCCCCTCCTTTTGCCGAGCCCGACGGCGCCTTCGGAAAATGTGCAAAATAACATCGCAGGATGGGCGCGCTGCGCCGCAAAGGGGCGGCGCGTTCGAAAAACAGGGATTTGACAAAGCCGTGCTTTCGTAGTAAGATAACGATATATATCGCTGCAACGCGAAGATGGGGACGAAAGCCCCCGCCGCAGCGGCAAAGAGAACGGCGCGTTTGGTGCGAGCGCCGTGCGCCGCGGCAGGAACGCCACCACCCCGGAGCGCCTCCGAACCGAGCCTCCCGGCTCCTTAAAGAGTGCCGTTTCGCCCTGCGTTAAAGGGCCTCATGAGCGGCGGGGAAGGCTTTCTCCGCAATCCGGGTGGAACCGTGGAGCTTTGCTGTGGTCAGCTTCATCCCAGTGTTGGGGTGGAGCTTTTTTATTTTTAAAAATCGCCGCGCGATGCGCGGCAGGATGGGAGAAATTCTGTATGATAAACGTAACGTTAAAGGGCGGCGCGGTCCGTGAATTCCCGGAGGGGACAACGGCTGCCGAAGCGGCAAAAAGCCTCGGCGGCGGGCTTTACAAGGCCTGCTGCGTCTGCCGGATCAACGGGGAAACGTGCGACCTGCGCACCCCCCTTACCGACGGCTGCTCGCTCGAGCTCCTCACCTTTGATTCCCCCGAGGGAAAGCACGCTTACTGGCACACCTGTTCGCACATCATGGCGCAAGCCGTCTGCCGTCTGTTTCCGGAAACTAAGTTCGCCATCGGCCCCGCCATCGACAACGGCTGGTATTACGATTTCGACCTGCCCCGCACCCTCACCCCCGAGGACTTGGAGCAAATTGAAGCCGAGATGAAAAAGATCATCAAGGAGGATATCCCGCTCGAGCGCTTTGAGCTGGAGCCAGAGGACGCCCGCGCCCTCATGCAGGAAAAGGGCCAGGATTATAAAATCGAGCTCATCGAGGAGCATTCGGGCAAGGGCGAAAAAATCAGCCTCTACCGCCAGGCCGATTTCACCGATCTCTGCGCCGGCCCTCACCTCATGCGCACGGGCCAGGTAAAGGCGGTAAAGCTCACGAACTGCACCGGCGCTTACTGGCGCGCGGATGCAAACAATAAAATGCTCCAACGCGTGTACGGCATTGCCTTCCCGAAGGCCTCCGAGCTCGAGCAGTATATCACCATGCTCGAAGAGGCCAAGAAGCGCGACCACCGCCGGCTCGGCCGCGAGCTCGAGCTCTTCACCATCATGGAGGAGGGCCCCGGGTTCCCCTTCTTCCTGCCGAAGGGCATGATTTTAAAAAACCTGCTGATCGATTACTGGCGCGAGGTGCACCGCAAGGCGGGCTACCAGGAGATCAGCACCCCCATGATGCTCAGCCGCACCCTGTGGGAGCGCAGCGGCCACTGGGACCATTACCAGAAAAACATGTACACCACCGTGATCGACGATCAGGATTTCGCCATCAAGCCCATGAACTGCCCGGGCGGCATCCTCGTATACCAGACCAAGATGCGCTCCTATAAGGACCTTCCCCTGCGCATGGGCGAGCTCGGCCTCGTGCACCGCCACGAGCTTTCGGGCGCGCTGCATGGCCTGATGCGCGTGCGCTGCTTCACGCAGGACGATGCGCACATCTTCATGACCCGCGAACAGATCAAGGAAGAAATCAAGGGCGTTGTGCGCCTGATCGATACGGTATACAGCACCTTCGGCTTCCAGTACCACATCGAGCTTTCCACCCGCCCCGAGGATTCCATGGGCGCCGAGGAGGACTGGGAAATCGCCACCGACGCCCTGCGGGACGCCATCACTGAGCTCGGCTATGATTTTGAGGTGAACGAAGGGGACGGCGCCTTCTACGGCCCGAAGCTCGACTTCCACCTCACCGACTGCCTCGGCCGCACCTGGCAGTGCGGCACCATCCAGCTGGACTTCCAGCTCCCCGAGCGCTTTGAGCTCGAATACACCGGAGCAGACGGCTTAAAGCACCGCCCCATCATGATCCACCGCGTGGTGTTCGGCAGTATCGAACGGTTTATCGGCATTCTCATCGAACACTTTGCCGGCGCGCTGCCCATGTGGCTCGCCCCCGAGCAGGTTCGCATCCTGCCCATTTCCGAGCGCCAGATGGAGGCGGCCAAGGCCATTGAAAAACGCCTTTCCGACGCCGGCCTGCGCGTTTCCACCGACGAACGCAATGAAAAAATCGGCTATAAGATCCGCGAAGCGCAGCTTCAGAAGATCCCTTATATGCTGGTGGTGGGCGAAAAGGAAGTGGAAAACGGCACGGTATCCGTCCGCTCCCACCGCGGAGGGGATAAGGGCGCCGTTCCGGTGGAGGAATTCCTTTCCCTCGCGCTGGAAGAGGTTTCTTCCCGCTCCATGTGACCCATTTACCCACCGGATTTTTTGCAGGGCGTCCCTTTGGGCAGCTTTCCAAAGGGACCCCTGCCTTTTGTTTTTTTGAAAAAATTTTTTCTTTTCTGCAAGATAGGCAGGCGGAAACCGTTTGCTTTTTCACCGCATAATTATCGTTATGTAAACTCTTCTTTCCTGCGTTTTCAACAAAAAAGCTGTGGATATCCTCTCCCGTTTCACACAGCACCCGCATTTTCCACCTGTTTTTTGTGGAAAACCAGGTGGAAAACGTGGAATACCGGGTGGGGACCTGTCCGAAAAAAAGTCGTTATGTAAATTCAATGCAACCCGCGGGGGCCTTTCCCCCTTTTTCAGGAAAAGGCTTGATTCAGAAGCGCTTTTGCGGTATTCTATGATTGTTCATTTTTACGCTCCGGAGCCTGCCGGCGCGGAAAGGAGGTCTCCGCACTATGAAACGCACCATTGCGGTTTTTCTCTTGCTTCTTTTTCTTCTGGCCTCCGGCTGCGGCAGCCGCCGGTATTCTCCGAAGGAAATCACCGGAGAGCTGATTTCCCGCCTCGCGCTCACCGGCATGGTGGAGGTCAACAGCGAACAGCTTCGGCAGAATTACGGGATCTCTTCCGAGCTGGTGGATGATTTTTCCCTGTATGTGAGCAACTCCACCTCGGTCGCCGATACCGTGGCCGCCTTCCTGCCCGCGGCCGATACGGCGGACGCCGAAGCCCGGCTGACCGGGATTCTGGCGGAAAAATCCAACGAGATTTCAAAAAGCCTCAAAAATTCCAGCGCCATTGAATCCAATAAGGCGCAGAAATATGCCCTGTATGACGTAAAGGGGACGCTGGTATACGTGGTCTGTGCCAATTACCAAACCGTTTCCGACTATATGGCCGAGCTCGGCGGAAGCCCTGCGGCCGGCTGATTTTTCACGGAAGGAGCGCTGCTGTTTTGTATATTGAATGTATTTGCATCTGTATGATCGTCCTGGCCATTTCGGTCATTTTCCTGCGCCGCGGGAAAAAGGATTGGGCTCTTCTCGTCCTGCCCCTGCTCTTCGTTCCGGCGGCCACACTCATCAGCACCGGGCTCCTGCGCGTGGTCTCCTTCCCGAGCCGTTCCGTCGCTTTGCAGTCGCAGATCATCTTCATCCTCTGCGCGCTGATCGCCGCCTGCCTGCTGATGGGGTTTGCCAGCCTTCGCCTCCGGAGCCCCCGCAGCCGCCTTTCCTTCCTGCTCGTCTCAGGCGGGTTCACGGTGGTGCTCACCTGGCTGTGCGTGCGCGGGCCGATCTTTTCCCTCTGAGCCGGATTCCAATCTGCCGCGGCGGGCAAAGGATAGCAAGAAAAAAATTGGTGCAGTATGAACTGCACCAATTTTTTTGCGAATTATTTTGTTAAAAAGGCTGCGCATCAGATGCTTTTATTCAGGCAGATACCAAAAAGAGTTGAACCGATACAAGTATGTTCTTGCTCCATTTGGCATTTGCATCAGCGCATTAAAAACATTATAGTAGTCTCCGGCTCCCATTCCAATCGATAAAGTTCCAAGCACAAGAAAAAACAGGAATCGAGGAAACAGCATCCCGATAAGATACGGAATAAATCCAAAAACGATATTGGGAAAGAGCGACATCAGAATAAATCTGCTTTTCGACATCGTTTCAGGACCGATCACAAACACCAGCCCCTGTTTTAAGTTCGTGTATAAATATACATCGCCCTTAAAGCATATTGCGTGCAGAAATTCGTGCGGAAAAATGATGAGCATGGAAGCGGCCAATCCCAGCAACAGCTGCAGCGAATCAAAATATTCTTTGCTTCGGATAAATGCTGGAATAGCCAATAAAATGATGATAACCATACTTGCAATGTTGACCATCAAAGCGAATTTCTTTGTATCTTCTGCCTCCTTAAACGGAACAGCATTGGGCTTGTGATCTCCGTGCGGCAGTGAATCCGGGTTCAAGTCGTACTTTCCCTGATAGTGCAGCTTCATATTCAAACACCTTTTTTACCCTTGTACACCGAGGGTACCCTCGGTGTACAAGGGTAAATATGGTTTTTCGGGGCAGAAACACCGCAAAG
>CAUBKG010000024.1 GCA_958436475.1 uncultured Clostridia bacterium | reverse complement strand
TTAGCAAAAAGAAAAAAACACCAGCCGGAGGTTGGTGTTTTTTGTTTTAGCGGCCGGAAGGAGGCAAACCATATAGTTTACTGCTTTTTGAGGATTGTATCAAAGAGACAGCGCCGCGGCTGTGCCCGCGGCAAGGCAGCTTTCCCTTGCCATGGGTTTTCCTGCATAAATGCAAGTGAAAAATAAAAGATTCTCCCCAGCCACGGTGCCGGGAAGGATTTGATTCTTGCGCGGTTTGCCCTACGCCTTTTCCTCCAGCGGCAGCCTGCTGAAATCCGGCACCGGCGCCTGACAGGCGCCGTTTTCGCATAGATACCACGCCGCACCGCTTTGGGGAATCGGATAGGCCTTCGTAAAGGGGGCGCATTCGGCGAGGGCCCCGGCGGTTTCGGCCGTTTTCACGAGAATGCTCAGGCCGTCCGCCGGATGGGTCCGCAGGAACTCGTTCAGTTCTTCCGGAATGCCGCTGCTTACCGCGCAGACCAGTTCCCGGCGGGGATACAGCGCGCCGGCCATTGCGGTAAGCGCAAAGCTGTAGCCGGCAGGGTAACGGCCGGTTTCACCAGCTAAGAACCGGAACTGCCGGTCGGCCGCCTCCTGCCAGATGGCTTCGCCCGTCAGCGAAGCGAGGCGCTGCAGCACCGCTGCCGCCGCCGAGTTGCCGGAGGGGACCGCGCCGTCGTAGGTTTCCTTCGGGCGGGCGATCAGCTGCTCTGCATCGATGGCGGTAATGAAATATCCGCCGTGCTCCCTGTCTTCAAAGAGCGTCACCATCTGCCGGGCTCTTTCCATAGCCATTTTCAGATACATGGGGTCGAAGGTCAGGCGGTAAAGCTCGGTCAGGGCCAGGGCGTAAACGGCGTAATCGTCCAGCTGCCCGGCGTGAGCCGCTTCACCGTCCCGCCACCGGAGGTAAAGGCGGTTCTGCCCATCCGTCATATTGTCTTCGATAAACCGCGCCGCCCGGAGCGCCGCACCGCTGTACCGCTCGTCTGAAAGGATGCGCCCCGCCTGCGCCAGGGCAATGATAGCCCAGGCGTTCCAGGAGAGCAGGATTTTATCGTCCTTGTGGAGGTCGGTGCGGCCCAGCCGGTATGCACGCAGCGTCTGGAGCCGCGCGTCATCCTGCCGCAGGGGAGGCTGTGCCTGACCGATCCGGTTCGGAATGCTTTTGCCTTCAAAATTTCCGCTTTCGGTGATTCCGTAAAGACGGCAGATTTTCCTGCCGTCTTCTTCGCCCAGGGCCTCGTGGATTTCCCTTGGCGTAAAGACATAGTATTTCCCCTCTACTCCGTCGCTGTCCGCATCCTGCCCGCAGAAAAAGCCGCCTTTCTCATCGGTCAGCTCCCGGAGGATATAATCGGCCGTCCGGCGCGCCGTATCCGCATACATTTCCCTGCCGGTGATTTGATAGGCCCTGCCATATGCCATCAGCAGCAGGGCGTTGTCGTAGAGCATTTTTTCAAAGTGCGGTGCAAGCCACATTCTGTCGGTGGAATAGCGGGAGAATCCGCCGCCGAACTGATCGTGGATGCCGCCGCGGGCCATCGCTTCCAGCGTATCCTCCGCCATGGCGAGGGCCTCCGGCTCCTTTTCCAGCTCGGCGTACCGCATCAAAAAAAGCAGGTTGTGAGGCGTGGGGAATTTCGGCGCGGAGCCGAATCCGCCCCACTCTGTGTCAAACTGCCGGCGGAGGAGGCGATATCCCTGACGGATCAGCTCTTTCCCCGGTTCCTTGGCGTTTGACGGCTGCTCCTGCCTCAGGGCTGCCGCGATCTGCTCGCCGGCTTGCAGGAGCTGGTTTCGGTCCTGCTTCCACAGCCGCGCCGTCTGCGTTAGAATATCGATCAGGCCGGGCTGCCCGTAGCGGCGGCTCTTGGGAAAGTAGGTGCCCGCGAAGAAGGGCTTCTGCCCCGGCGACATGATAACGGTGAGCGGCCAGCCGCCCGACCCGGTGAGCGCCTGGCAGACGGACATATACACGGCGTCTACATCCGGACGTTCCTCCCGGTCGACCTTCACAGACACGAAGTCTCGATTCAGCAGCTCCGCTACCTCCGCATCCTCAAAGGATTCATGCGCCATTACATGGCACCAGTGGCAGGTGGAATAGCCGATGCTCAGGAAAACCGGCTTGTCTTCGGAAGCAGCCTTCTGGAAAACCTCCCTGCCCCATGGATACCAATCCACGGGATTGCCCGCGTGCTGGAGCAGGTAGGGGGATTTTTCGTTTTGTAAATGATTCATGCTTGCGCCCCTTTTTCATCGTTTCTTTATCTCTAGTGTTTCTCCCGGCGCGGCGGATATTACAGGCGCGTGGATGGAAACCGGTTATGGTCCATCCGATGCGAATGGACGACGTTGTCTGCTGCCCGGAGCATACGCCGAACACACAAATCAAGGATCCGTATTTTGTTTTAAGTTTTTGATTTATGGCTGCCGTGGGTCGTGGACGATCCCCTCGAGGGATAAAGGGCAATAACGAGTTTTTCGGGAACCAAAACGTCGTGTACGGAAGGGGCCGCGGAAAAAATTGACTTCCCGAAAAAAACGCATATAATAAAACCATACCGTTCTGCGGTATGGCCGAAACAGTCCCTTGTAAAAACATACCCTTGTGCACCGAGGGTGATAAGGAGAAGAGAAATGAAAAAAATATCCGGAAAATGGATTGCGCTGCTGGTTGCGGCGGCGCTGGTTATCATTCTGCTGATTGCAGGAGTCGGCGGGTACAACGGCCTCGTCGGCATGCGCGAGGAGGTAGACAGCCAGAGCGCGAACATCGACACCATGCTCCAAAGGAGAGCGGACCTCATCCCGAACCTCGTCAGCACGGTAAAGGGCTATGCCGCGCATGAATCCGAAGTGATCGGGGCGGTGAGCGATGCGCGCGCCAAGCTGGCCGGAGCTTCCACCATGCCGGAAAAGGCCGAAGCGGATTCGGAGCTGACCAGCGCGCTCAGCCGCCTGCTGGTCGTGGTGGAAAGATATCCGGACCTCAAGGCGAACGAACAGTTCACCCAGCTTTCCGATGAGCTGGCCGGAACAGAAAACCGAATTGCCGTGGCGCGGCGGGATTACAACGAAGCGGTCAAGTCTTACAACAGAAAGATCAAAACCTTCCCGACCTCGCTGTTTGCAGGAATGTTCGGGTTCGAAGCGGCGGAATACTTTGAAGCGGCGGACGGGGCGAATACGCCGCCCGTTGTGGATTTCGAAAGCTGATTATGAAGGGGAAGAGAAAAAAAGCGGCGAGGCTTTTTCTGCTTTGCCTGGGAGCGGCAGCGGTGCTGACTTCCACAGTTTTTGCGCTTCCGCAGCCGAGCAGGGAGTTTTTTGTAACGGACTCTGCCGGTGTTCTGAGTGCGGAAACGAAAGATTTTATAATAAGCAGCGGCCGCGCGCTGGAACAGGAAACCACGGCGCAGGTCGTGGTGGCAACAGTGAATTCGCTCGAAGGGAAAAGCGTTGAAGAATATTCCATCGAGCTGGCCCGCAGCTGGGGGATCGGCCAGGAGGGAAGCAACAACGGCGTGCTCATCCTGCTGGCGCCCACCGAGCGCCAGGTGCGCATCGAAGTGGGGTATGGCCTCGAAGGGGCGATCAACGATGCAAAGACCGGCCGCCTCATGGACCGGTACGCCGTTCCCTCCTTCAAGGAAAACGATTGGAACGCCGGTATACGGAACCTGTATTCCGCGGTAGTCGGCGAGGTGTATGAGGAATATGGAAAAGAGGCGCCGGAAGGGATTATCTCCGAAAAGTCGGACGAGGAAGGCTTCCCGTGGCTGGCCGGCATTGCACGGATAATAACGATTTTGGCGGTCCTCATCCTTTCCCCCCTGGTTTTCCGCTGGTTCCGGCGGGGCGGTCCGCCCGGACCGCCGACCTTCTGGGGAGGCGGCTTCGGCGGCCATCACGGCGGCTTTGGAGGCGGAGGCTTCGGAGGTGGTTTCAGCGGGGGAGGCTTCGGCGGCGGCTCCGGCGGGGGCTTCAGCTCGGGCGGCGGAGGCTCGTTCGGCGGCGGAGGCAGTTCCCGCGGGTTCTGACCGCTTCTTGCAGCTCTACGGAGGCTGCGGCTGTTTTGGTAATGGCCGCAGCTTCTTTTTTGATGGTAAAATCGGCTATAAAATGCGGGTAAGCGAATGAATTCACATTGACTTTGCCGAAAACCCGCGGTATGATAACATTTGGCTTATACTAGGCCGGGAAGGCTTTTGCCGGCGCGTTGCCGAAGGGCCCGGAATACGGCGGCCTTTTCCTTTTCATGCCCCCAAGAAATTTTTATTTGGATCGGGCGGATTTCCCTTTTTGGAATAAGCCCCATATCATTATGAATGTTGGAGTGCGATAGATGGACAGGCAGTACAGCTATTACTATCATTCGGATTATTATAAAAACTACCATGGGCAGGATTACACGAACAGCGAAAAGTGGGAAAAGCATTTTGCTCTGATCGCGGGGGAAATCGTGGATCATCTGCATCCAAAAACGTTTTTGGACGTCGGCTGCGCCATGGGCTATCTGGTCGGCGCGCTTCGCGACCTCGGCGTGGAGGCCTATGGGATCGATATTTCGGAGTATGCCATCGGCAGGGTACGGGAGGGTATCCGGCCCTACTGCCGGCAGGGAGATATTCTGGACGGCGTCCCCGCTGGCTTCCCGCGGAAGTTTGACTGTATTGCATGCATCGAAATCGCGGAGCATTTGTATGAAGAGGATGCCGCCAACCTGATCGGCATTTTGTGTGATTCCGCTGAAACCGTGCTGTTTTCCTCGATATCCCACCCGGCGGGGGATATCACGAAATGCAATGTCCAGCAGCCGGAATATTGGGCCAAGCGTTTTGCGCAGCACGGCTTTTTCCGCAGCCTAGAGGGGGATGCGGGAGCGGTTGCGCCGGGCGGCGTGCTGTTCGTCCGTCAGGAAAAAACGGTTCCCCGCCTTGTGGAGGATTATGAGCGGGGAATCCGCCAGACCCGGCTCGACCTCAAGCAGTCGCTGGAGCAGAAAGAGGAGCATCTGAAACGGCTCAGCCGCGAGCTGGAAGAGGAGCGGGAGGAGCACGAGACGGCCGACAGCCTTGCCCGCGAGCTCCGCATCCGCAAAAGACAGATGGAGCAGATCCGGAAGAAAATGGATTCGGCTGAACGCAAGCTCAAGGCGAGGGAAAAAGAGCTTGAATCGCTGCGGGAGCACTGCGACGGCATAGCGAAGAATTATGAGGCGATATCCCATTCCTTCTTCTGGCGTGCCACGAAGCCCTTCCGTATGGTCATGATCGGGCTCAAGAGCCTGATGAAGCATACGCCCGGCCTGCATATCACCTATTGCGCCCTGGCCTGCATGAAGAACGACGGCTTCAAGGCCATGGTCCGGTTCCTGCGCCAGTGGCGGGTCGATCGGGCCGACCGCAACTTCGTATGGCAGTATTGCAAGGGAAAAAGCCTATATAAAATGGAATTCGAATCCTATGCGCTTTTGCGCCGCCAGCTTCTTTCGAATCCGGGAGGCGGCCCGAAAATCAGCGTTGTGGTGCCGCTGTTCAACACGCCCGAGCTTTTCCTGCGCGAGATGATTGATTCTGTTCTGAACCAGACCTATTTAAACTGGGAGCTCTGCCTTGCGGACGCAAGCGACGGCGGGCACGAGCATGTGGGAAAAATCTGCCGGGAGTATGCCGCCAGGTTCCCGAACGTGCGCTATCAGAAGCTGGAAGGCAACAAAGGAATTTCGGAGAATACCAACGAAGCCATTTCCATGTCTACCGGGGATTACATCGCCCTGTTCGACCACGACGACCTGCTGCACCCCAGCGCTCTGTATTATGTTGCCAAAGCGGCGGCGGAAAAGAACGCCGACTTTATCTATACAGACGAGCTCACGTTTGATACGACGGTCGACAACGCCATAACCATCCATCTGAAGCCGGATTTTGCGCCGGATAATCTTCGCAGCAACAATTATATCTGCCATCTCACCACCTTCAGCCGTTCCCTATATAACCAGGTGGGCGGTTTCCGCGATGAATACAACGGCAGCCAGGATTATGATATGATCCTGCGCCTCACGGAAAAGGCGGCGAATATCGTCCATATTCCGCATGTCTTATACTATTGGCGCACCCATGCGGCAAGTGTTGCAAGCGATGTTTCTGCAAAGCCCTATTGCATCGATGCCGCCCACCGCGCGCTTGCCGCCCATCTGGAGCGCTGCGGCCTGCAGGGCAAGGTCGGCACGGTGTACAATTCCCCGGGGTATTACAAGATCGATTATGATATCGAGGGCGAGCCGCTCATCTCGATCCTGATTCCCAATAAGGATCATACAGACGACCTGGATCGCTGCCTGAAATCCATATTCCAGAAAACAACCTATCGAAACTATGAGATCATTATTATCGAAAACAACAGCGAGGAGCGTGAAACCTTCGCTTATTATGAGATGATTGAAGCGAAGCACGGCAATGTGAAGGTGGTTTATTACGAGGGCGGCTTCAATTATTCCGCCATCAATAATTTCGGTGAGCAATATGCTGCGGGAGATTATATCCTCCTTCTGAACAACGATACGGAAGTGATCGTTCCCAACTGGCTGCAGGAAATGCTCATGTATGCCCAGCGGAGCGATGTGGGCGTGGTTGGTGCGAAATTATATTATCCGGACAATACCGTTCAGCACGCAGGCGTGGTGCTGGGCGTGGGAGGCGTTGCCGGGCATTCCCATAAATATTTCCCGCGAGGCGCGGGCGGTTACATGGGGAGGCTTAGCTATGCGCAGAACGTCAGCGCCGTGACCGGCGCCTGCATGATGCTTCGGCATTCGATCTATCGGGAAGTGAACGGGCTGGATGAAAGCCTGGAAGTTGCGTTTAACGATGTGGACTTCTGCCTGCGGATCCGCGAAAAGGGATATTTGGTGTTATTTACGCCCTTCGCGGAGCTGTACCACTATGAATCGATCAGCCGTGGAGACGATCAGGATGCCGAGAAGAGCAACCGGTTCCGCAGCGAGGTGGAGCGCGTCCGGCAGAGATGGTCCGACCTGCTCCGTGCAGGAGACCCGTATTACAACCCGAATCTGTCGCTGGAATCGGAGGACTTTACGATCGATTTGAAACCATTGCGGTAACAACACGAAGGCCGAGCCCGTGTAACAAAGCTTATACGGATTATCCGTGTGTAAGAAGGGAAAGCCCATGGCAGCCTGTAGGCTGCCATGGGCTTTCTTTTCTTTCAGAATGAAAAACGCAGCGCAATAGTTTGTATCGCCTCCGCCAAAACGAGGCTCGCTTCGCGGTAAAAACGCGGCAGCTTTGCGCGGCTAAAAAACGCAGGGGCAAGCTGCCCGGCCGCCACTGGCGTATAAGCTGCGCCTCTACACAAAGCTTCTTATTGCACCGCTCGGGAGAAACGCTGCAAAGGCCGCCGACGGCTTTTGCAGCATCCAAACCGCACGGGATTCAAAGGGACGCTTCAGAAATCAAAACCCCCACTTCAGCGGTGGTTTGCACAGGTCCCAAGAAGGGCCAACGACAGGTTTCACCCCTAAAGGGGAATTGAAAGTTTGGCGCCCCATTACACTTCACAGGCCGCCGCTAAAGCTCCATAAAGAACCCCCCGCCTTGTAATACAGGCGGGGGGCCGCAGTGCCGCATGGCTTGAGGCGCCGCCCGAAGGCTGTGCGCCGAAAGCCATGTGCTTTTTAAAAATATAAATTACTTGCTGTACACTTCAAGTTCAGCCACCTGGCCGGCGGAAGCGCCTGTGTTGCCGGTGAAGCTGAGGCGTACATAGCGGGTGGTGATCTCCGGATCGAAGTTGACAACGGCCTGGTTGCCGGTCTTCGGGTCAAACTCATAGCCCTTGTTGGCAACCACTTCGGTGAAGTTCGTGCCATCGTCGCTCGTGGAAACGGAGAATTTCTGCGTCCTCTTGCCCCAGATCTGCAGCGGGCAGAGCAGAATGCGGACCGCGTTGATGGAAGCGGGGGCGCCGAGGTCTACGGTCAGCTCGTTCGGATATTCGCCGTTCATGCCTTCCCAGTAAGAAGCGCCGTCGGTATTGCCGTCCACCGCGTTTTTCGCAACGTAGACGTCCTGGAAGCCGTTATCGCTGACGGCTTTGCCGAGGGCGATGTTGGTGCCTTCCGGCGGGATGATCTCAACTTCTTCCACAGTGAAATCCGGATGCTCTTTGGCTACCATGTTATCGTTGTTGGTAACGATCTCAACGTTGTTCGGGTCGATGGAAACTTCGCCGCCGAACCCGCCAAAGATGGAATAGCCGGAAACGAGAAGCGATACGACCAGTATCACGGATAAAATCGGTACGAAAATTTTTGCTTTCATGATGCTATCCTTTCCTCCTCCGTTAAATTATTCAATGGTCAGGTTCTTGGTGGAAGCTTCGTCGATCTGGAACTTGCCCTGCTCGAAGGAGGTAATCTTCTGGCCAAGAATTTCGAGGTTTCGGATGGTAATGTTCTCAACGGTGTGCTCTGCATCGTAGCCCTGGATACGGGACGGGCAGAAATCGCCGCCGAGCACCTTGACGCCGTCGATAGTAACGTCGCGGATCTGGCCGCGTTCCGCGGTGGTGGACCAGTTGCTGTTCTCCGCGATGTTGAAGTCGATCAGCTGGTTGTTGTCTTCCGAGCCGCCGCCGGCCTTGGAAGCGTCGCCGGAGCCCATCTTCGCGTTCTCAACGGTGATGTTCTTGAAGAGCACGTTGGAGATGGTGGCGTCGTCCGCATTATGTACGGAGATAACCGGCTTATGAAGCGCGTTGATCACATAAATGTTTTCGAAGGTAACATTGGAGATTGTGGCTACCTCCTGGTTGCCCTTGTTGGTTTCATAACCGATTTCCATGCACTGGGCAAGGTCGGTCCAAAGGGTCATGTTGCGGAAGGTCATGTTATCGGTGCTGTCGCCGTAATTCTTGAGCACGAGGCTGTCGTCCCAGCTTCTTACGAAGGAGTTCTCCACCAGCGAATTGGTGCAGGACTGCAGGGTGATGCCGTCGCCGTTCGGGCGGCAGGAAATAACCTTGATGTTGTTGATATGCAGTTTATCGGTCTGGTAGGAGTTGAACACCCACGCGTTGGAGTTGAGGAACATCGGGCCGTCTACCGTGACATTTTTGCTGTCGCGGAAGTCGATCGGGACCATAGCGGTCTTGCCCTTCCAGCCGGCTTCCTTCGAACCGTCGACGATGCCGGGGCCGTAGACCTTTACGTCCTCCACGTTGTTGCCGCGAACCACGCCGTGGATCACGGCGCCGCCGGAGATATAGAGGGACTGGCCGCTTTCGAGGGAGATGTTTTCAATATTCCATTCGCCGGGGCCGACATAGATGAGGTCGTCCGAACCCTGCGTGGGCCGGTTCTCCTCATACGGGTTGGCGAAGATATGGACTGCGCGGTTTACCTTATCGTTGAACTGGATGGTGTAGGAGCCCGGCTCGCTGATCGTAAAGGTGACGGTGTGGTTCGCCTTATTGATCTTCGGCTTGATGTTGGAGGTCACCGGGGAGATGGTGGCGGTTTCGATTTCGATATCCGGCACCGTTACTTCGATGGTGGCCCTACCCTGGAAATCAAAATAGGCGATCGGCGTACGCGCGATCTTCGGCAGGTAATTGCCGGCCCATTTGTGGCTGTTGTTTACGTTGGTGTCGTAAACATAGCAGTCGTAGCCGTTGACCTTGATGGTGGTGTCGGTGCAGTGCATGAGGGAGAAATCACGGTTGGTTTCCTCCGTGGACTCGCGGTCGAGGACAGAAGCGTCTTTCAGGGACTTCGGTCCATCATACAGCACGAGCTTGGATTCCACCGAACCGGCGCCGAGGAACAGCTGGTAACAGCAGAATAATACAGAAAGAGCGGTCAGCACGGCAAGTGCGATCATCAGCAGGCCGCCAACTGCACTATTCTTTTGGCTTTTCTGATTAGGCATAGTTTTGCATACCTTCCCTTCTAAAAATGTGATAAAATAAATCACAGGAGCGCCGGATAAACGATTTAAATAATATACCTATTTAAATAAATATCTCAGGCGCTCGGGTATGATTCCATTTTACCGTGAAACTGAGTGTAACCATAGTATATAAAACTGATAAATGGTTTGCAATCATGATGCCCAACAAAGAAATCTATTTTTTTCACCACATATTTATACAAGTTGACAATTGGAAAGTGGTGTTGTATTCTGAAATAGATAAAACATGGCGGAAAAGATTGTGCACTTTGAACATACAACTGGGCTTTTTTTGGCCGTTTGTCGGCGAACAGTACCCTCACGTATGGAGGGGAACATAGGAGGAAAAGCAAAAAATGTATTCGATGCTCGTGGTAGACGACGATTATCTGGTGCGCATGGGGCTGCGCGAAACCGTAGACTGGTCTTCGCGCTCCATACAGATCACGGGGGATGCGGCGAACGGCCGGGAGGCTCTGCAGAAGGCGCTTGCGCTGCGCCCGGATATTATACTCACCGATGTGAAAATGCCGGTGATGGACGGCCTCGCCCTGCTCAAAGAGGTGAAACAGGCGGGGGTGGACTGTGAGATCATCATCCTCAGCGGCTATGAGGAGTTCGATTATGTGAGGGAAGCCCTGCACAGCGGCGCGTTTGCCTACCTGCTCAAACCCATCGATAACCGCCAGCTTGCCGAAACGGTGTCCCGGGCGGTGGAGAAGCTTGCGGAGCGCCGCCGCACCACGCAATATTATGAACAGCTGAGCAGTGAGCTTTCGAGCGCGAAAAAGCAGTTTCTTCGGGATATTTTTTCCGGCGAAATCATGAGCGATGAGGAGCTGGCCAAGAAGATCGATTTTTATAACATCGAGCTCCTGCCCGGGCGGTGCTATGCCATCCATATCTCGATCGACAGCTTCGATGAATACATCCGTGAGAAAACGCGGGAGGAAATCTGCCGCCTGAAGCGCGATATCACCGATTCCATAACGGAGCGCCTCGGGGAAGCCGGGCGGGTGAGCGGTATCTGTGTAGATACGTCCGACAATACCTTCATCGCCGTGATGAATGTCAAGTCCGAGGGAGACGCCGTGACCTTCCTCCGCCGGCAGATCAAGGAAGCGGCCGCCGGCTTCTCTGAAACATACGGCGTTTCCTTTTCCATCGGCATCAGCGAGGCGATTGAGGAGGTGGGCGCTCTCTGCGCCGCCTGCGCCAGCGCCCGCCGCGCCGCGGAAAACAAGGTGATTTACGGCATCAACAGCGTGAGCTTCATCCACGATGTGGAAACGGCCTGTTATAAGCGCGAGATCCAGGAGGCGCTCAAATACATCGCGCAGAATTATGCGAGCGACGTTACGGTGGAGATGGTGGCGAAGGAGCTGTATATCAGCGCGGGCTACCTGATGCACCTGTTCAAGGACGAGCTCGGCAAAACCTTCAACGAATGCCTGACCGAGCACCGCATCAACGTGGCGAAGGAACTGCTCACCACCACCAAAAGCAAGGTGTATGAGGTGAGCTGCCAGGTCGGCTATAAAGACGTGAAATATTTCAGCCAGATTTTTAAGAAAATAACGGGGAGAACTCCCAGCGAATATGCGAAAACGGCGGGGAGCTGAGACGGATAGGGTATGAAACAGCAGAAGCGGGGCGCAGGGATCAGCATCAAAAACCGGATATTCCTCATTTTGACGCTCAGTATCGTGGCAATGTCCATGATGCTCCTGTTCGCCGCGCGCGCCGTTACCCGCAGCACAGTGGAAAAGTACCTGTACGAATACCTCTATGCCACCCAGGCGGAAATGGGGAACAGCATGGAGGTGCTGTTTGACGAGGTGGGGTCGGTTTCGGCCCGGCTGGAAAACAGCGCGCGGCTGCGTTCCCTGCTCGATAGCAACGAGGCGGCCTCCAAGAACCAGAAGGAATTTGCCGCCCTGATGGACCGGCTGGATATCGACGAAACGGCGGTCGGCCATGTGGTGGCCATTTCCCGCAACGGAAGCACCTATGCCTCCGAGGAGGACGGCCTGGTGGTGGAGCCGCCGGATAATTGGTATCTCGAAACGCTCAGCGCTTCGGATTACAGCGGGGCCCCCTTTGTGGACTGGAACCATGTGAAAAAGGATACCCGGGGCAACGCCTATCTCCTTTACGGCAAGACCGTGAAGGACACGTACGACGGCCTCGGTGAAACGCTCGGATACATCATCCTTTATATCCCGGAAAGCGCGCTGGAAAAGCGCTATTCCCGCCTGGACGAATCGGTGGGCTATTCCTATCTGCTCGCTTCCAACGATGTGGTCATTTCCCATGAGGATACCGCCGCCATCGGAAGCCGGCAGATCGATTCCCGGAAATATGATACCGATATCCCCTTCGCTTCCTTCAACGACCGTATCAACGGTGTAGACAGCATCGTAACGGTCAGCCGCCTGGACCGGCACGAATACAGCGGCGAATCCATCCTGAAGGGCTCCGGCTGGAGGATCGTCAGCGTGGTTTCCCGGGAAATGCTCGTGGAGCCGCTCAACCGGATCAATAAGACCATCGCGCTGCTGGCGCTGGCGGCGCTCACCGCTTCCGTTCTGGTCACGGGGCGCATTGCCCGGGGAATCACGCGGCCCATCCGCTCCATGGGCAGGCGGCTCAAAAGCTTTGGCCGGCAGGACGCCCCGGAGGAGGTCCTGCTGTTCGAGGAAAACCGGCGGGACGAAATGTGGGAGCTGGAGAGCGCCTATAACGATATGCTGCTGCGTATCACGGAGCTAATGGAGAAGAACCGCCGGCAGAGCGAGCAGACGCGGAAGCAGGAGCTCACTGCGCTGCAGGCGCAGATCAACCCGCATTTCCTTTATAACACGCTGGACGTTGTGGCTTGGCTCGCCAAAATCAAAAAGCAGCCCGAGATCGAACAGCTGATTCTGGCACTCGGGAGCTTTTTCCGCATCAGCCTGCACAAGGGAGAGCAGTTTATCCGCGTTTCGGAGGAGATCGAGCTGCTGCGCAGCTATGTAACGATCGAAAAAATCCGCTTTCCCGGCAAGATCAGCATCGAATACCGGGTGGAAGCGGATATTATGGATTGCTCTATGATGAAGATCGTGTTGCAGCCGCTCGTAGAAAATGCGATCAAGCACGGCCTGTCGCAGCTCGAAGGAGAAGGGCATATCCTGGTAGAAGGCCGAAGAGGCGAGGGGGAGGATCTCCTTTTCGAAGTGCGCGACGACGGTGTCGGCTTCGAGGTGCCCGAAAGCTTCCTGGAAAAGGGCTCCGCCGCCGTGCAGCCCGAGGGAGGCTACGGCCTGCGGAACGTGCACGAGCGCATCCGCCTTTCCTGCGGGGAGGGCTACGGGCTCAGCATCCGGAGCGTACCCGGCGAGGGCACCGCGGTGCGCGTGCGGATACGGGAACACCGTCCGGAGCCGGTGGAGACCGGGTCACTGCCGGGGTGACGATTCCATCCGTTCCGAGAGCGACGAGAGCGGCTTTACAATGCTCCGCCCGAGGCCCAGAGAAATAAAAAAGCTGAGAAGCGTCAGCAGAAGGGTAATCCCGGCGAGCGAGAGGCCCAGCTTCAAAACGTCCCCGTGGTATCCGGCGAGCGGGCACAGGGTAATGGCCCAGATCCCTTCGCCGTAAAGGGGCAGGCAGAGGATGATGTTTTTCCCATCGCTCGAACGTGCCGTTTCCCCGGCCACAGCTTGCTTCAAATAGCCAGGTTCCGCGTCGAGCCCATTCGGAAGAATCTGGCCCGCGTCCGAGGCGAGAAAGCTTGCAAAATCAGAAACGAAGGTTTCCGTATCATAATAAAAAAAGCCGTATACATAGGAAGGGTCGATATCCAGCAGGAGATAACCGCAGGTGCTCCCCCGTTCGTTTACCAGCTTTGAAGCCAGGGTAATGAGCCCGTTCGCCGGATCATAAGAGGAGATCGTATAGTAGCTTTCCGGGATGCTCCCCGTCCGCGCGAACACGGTGGTCTTCTTCTGGGGCGAGCTCATGAATTCGGAAAAGCCGGGCAGCTCCGCCACGTTCGAGAAGGGAAGAAAGGCGGGAACGCCGCGGCTGCCCGTATAGCTCTCCGCGCCGTCGGCTCCATACAGGCTCGCGCCGATCGCCCCGGGAATCGCCCTCTCGAGGCCTGCCAGCAGCTCATTCAGTTTTTCCGGGCTTCTTTGTGCCGCCGCCAGCGCCGCCTCTTCGTTCTCAGATACCTGCCGGCAGCTTTCGGCCGCCATTTTGAAATAGCCCGAGGCGTTGGAGGCGTTTTGTTCCACACACTGCACGGCGCAGGAAGAAAAACGATCGAAAATAATTTGCCGGAAGGCAAAAAAACAGGTCAGGCTGATTAAAAGCATACATAGAAAAGAAGAGAGCGTAACATAGAAAACGATTTTTCGTTTTACCCTTAAAAACACGTGATTCCCTCCGTTTGTTCTAGTTGCACAAAAAAGAAGATTTTTTTCCCCGCTTCGCGATCGGATGCTTTTGCGCGGTTCCAAAAGATACCGTTTGTTAAAAATGTTCAAAAAAATGAGATTTTCAAAGATATTTTAAACGTGTTGTCCAAACAAATCAACGGATTTGTGGGCAAAAAGCAAGTACTTAGCAGGATTGACCACCATTTAGCAGGATTACGCCCTTTTGTTTATTTAGCCCATTCGATAAAATAAATGCGGGTTGATGTTGGGCAACTTTACCCCAACATTCAAAAAATTTTTTTAGGAGGAACCCTCAAATGAAAAAGCGCATTGCATTAGTGGCGCTCTGCTTGCTTCTCGTGGTTTCCGTATTCGCTGGTTGTAAGACCACCGGCGAAGGCCAGACCGCTGAGAACGACAAGTACGATCCCAACGCAGAGGTTGAAGTATCTCTGGGCATCTGGCCGGAAGATACCATGACCGATGACATCGCCATGCACGAAGGCTTCGTTGCGAAGCTCAAGGAAACCAATCCGAACATCACCTACAAGCCCGCGAACTACAAGTACGCTACCGATAGCTTCGTAGCCCTTGCAGAAGGCGGCAACCTCCCGACCGTGTTCGAAACCTGGTTCACCGAGCCCCAGAAGCTGATCAAGGGTGAATATGTAAAAGATATCACCGCTGACATGCAGGAAATGGGCTGGGCCGACAAGATGAGCGACAATATCAAGTCCCTCCTTTCCAAGGACGGCAAGATCTACGGCACCCCGCGTGACGGTTACGCTCTCGGCCTCTACATCAACATGAACCTCTTCGAGCAGGCTGGCCTCGTAAACGAAGACGGTACTGCAAAGTATCCGAAGACCTTCGACGAGCTCTATGACGCTGCGAAGACCATCAAAGAGAAGACCGGCCAATCCGGTTTCGTTCTCCTGGGTAAAGACAACGCCGGTGGCTGGCATTTCTCCAACATCGCTTGGAACTATGGCGCTACCCTGCAGACCCAGAATGCTGACGGCAAATGGGAAGCTAACCTGAACTCCGCTGAGGTTCTCGAAGCCATGAAGTGGGTTCAGAAGATGATCAAAGACGGCCTCACCACCGCCAACCCGGCGGACGAAGACTGGGCGAGCGGTTTCGTACAGCTCGGTACCGGCAAGGCCGCTATGTACATCGCTGCTCAGGACGCTGTTAACCAGCCGACTCAGGTAAACGGCCTCGAAGTTAACAAGCTTTCTCTGGTTCCGGTTCCCGCTGGCTCCAAGGCTCAGTACTCCCTCATGGGCGGTACTCCTTACATGTTTGCCGGCAACGCGACCCGCAATCAGGTAATGGGCGCTCTGAAATACCTCGAAGTTATGGGTAAGGCTCCGGAACTCACCGCCGATGCGAAGGAAGGCCTCGCTGCTACCTACAAGCTGAACAAGGAAGAGGGCGTTCCGAACATCCCGACCTTCCAGGTTTGGAAAGACGCTGACCTCCTCACCCAGCAGGCTGAGGTCCGTAAGGATTATGAGAACGTCGACATGAAGCTGTTCGACGATTACTTCAACAAGGTTGCTGAAGAAGGCAACATCAAGGCTGAAGAGCCGAACCTCGCGCAGGAAATGTATGCCGAGTTCACCAAGGTCATTCAGGCTCTTGTTCAGAACAACGACATGAGCGAAGCTGATCTCCAGGCCGCTCTGGACACTGCTGATAAGAACTTCCAGGCCCTTCTGGACGATGAAGTGAACGACTAAGATTTTGCGAAAGCATTAATCTGATGGTTTTTGCCGGTTGCGCAACTTGGCACTGCTAAGGCTTGCTTTAGTTGTGCAGCCGGCTTTCTTTTTTCGCGAATCTATGTGTGGTGGGAGGAAGGAAGTAACATGAGTTCTTTGGAACAGCAGGCGGCAATCAACCGAAAGCGCGACCGCATTGCTTCTTTTAAGAAAAACTCTGCCGGATGGCTTATCATGGCGCCCAGCCTGATTCTGTTCTGCTTCTACGTTTGGGTGCCGCTGTTTTCCAGCATTCAGCTCTCCCTTTTTAAAACAAAGGGCGTTCGCTTGGATGAATTTGTCGGTTTTAAAAATTATGTCTCCATTTTCAGGCATCCTGATTTCCTTGCCGCAGTCAAGAACACGTTTGTGTACTGCGGATGGTCTCTGGTGATCGGTTTCTTGATTCCGATCATTATGGCTCTTATCATCAGCGAAATCGTACATTGCAAAGGCTTCTTCCGTATCGGCTCTTATTTCCCGAATATCGTCCCCGGCCTTGCTACTGTGTTCATGTGGAAATACATCTTCGATGCCGCCGATAACGGTACGCTCAACCTGATCGTTGGCGCATTTGGCGTGGAACCTCAGAAATGGCTGGTCAACGCGGCATGGGTCATCCCCTTGATCGTTGTCACCATGACATGGAAAGGCGCCGGTGCGACCGCACTTATTTACCTTGCAAGCCTGCAGGGAATCAACCAAGAACTTTACGAGGCCGCGGCAATCGACGGCGCCGGAATCTGGAACCGCGTCCGTTATATCACCGTGCCGAACCTCTTCAATATGGCGCGTACCCTTTTGATTTTACAGATCATTTCCGTGTTCCAGATCCTGTACGAACCGGTTGTTATGACCAACGGCGGTCCGAACAACGCATCGATCTCGATCATGCAGCTCGTTTATAATTACGCTTATACCAAGGGCGATTACGCCAAGGCGGCTGCCGTATCGGTTGTGATTTGTCTTTTCCTCATTATCATCACCGTCCTTTACAACAAGTTTGTAAAGGCAAAAGATATGTAAGGGGGAAGAGTAAATTGAGTAAATTAAGTGAAAAAAGCTTCGGCTTTATTACCCAGTTTGACCTGAAGAAAAAGAGAGTCAAGTTACTTTACTCCATCTTCGTTCTGCTCGGTATTATCATTGTACTTACGGCGATCCTTCCCGCGGTATGGCTGGTTTTCGTATCCTTCTTCGATATGCAGTCCTTTGCCCACCGCACCACCATCATCCCGGTGGAAGCCTCCCAATATAACTTTGCCGGGTGGAAGGAAACCTGGGATCAGCTGAAGTTCATCCAGTATTACATCAATTCCGGCATCGTGGTGCTCGGCTCCGTCATCATGGCTATGGTTTGCAACGGCCTGATCGCCTATTCCATCTCCATGCTGAAGCCGAAGGGATCCGGCGTAGTGTTTGCACTCATTACCGCCAGCTTGATGATCCCGGCCACCACGTCGATCGTTCCGCTGTATGTCAACATCGTGAACATCGGCCTGATGGGAACGTTTACCGCTCTGATCCTGGCCTACGGCGCAAACGCCTTCTGGGTTATTCTGTATAAGAATTTCTTTGATGCGCTGCCGATTTCCCTGATCGAGGCCGCACGGCTCGATGGCTGCACGGATTTCCAGATTTTCTTCCGGATCGTGCTCCCGTTGAGTAATTCCATCAACATGGTTATCGCCATGTATGCGGTCAACGCCGCATGGTCCGACTTCCTGCTCCCCTACCTCGTGCTTACCGGTTCGAACAAGAAGACGGTTATGGTTCGCATGTTTGAATTCAAAAATGCTGAGTCCATCAACCAGATCGATGTATTGCGTGCCTGCGTGTTCGCGATTATCCCGCCGGTTATCCTGTTCTGTATCTTCCAGAAATGGATTACTGAGGGCGTTGCCCTTACCGGCGTAAAAGGCTAACATAAACCTGTTTGTAATCTGGAGGCGAAAGCCTCCAGATTATTTATTTATTTTTCAAAAAAATCTTTTCATCTCTGAAAAGATAAGGTATAATAACCGCGAAGCGATTATGATACCTGTTTTATGCCCCCACGCCGCGGGAGCGGCGGGATGGGCAATTATGCGCTTTTGCTCCGCGTTCACGGCATCATACATTTCTTTATAACCGCACCGGCTGTTTTCCGCACGTGTCAGCGGCCGGCAAAGCGGCATACTACGTTAAAAATCCCCAAGGGGAAATATCATAAAAACCGTATTTTCGGTATGGAGGTTTCTATGGCAAAGGTAGCTGATCAGTATTTTAAGCTCGATCCGTGGAAAATCATTGAAGAGGGGTTCGACCCGGATTACAGCCGCGTTTCCGAATCGATTTTTTCCCTCGGCAATGAGTATATGGGCGTCCGTGGCTATTTTGAAGAGGGAACGACCTGCGATACCCTCCTCGGCAGCTATTTCAACGGGATTTATGAGAATGGCCGCAAGGAAGAAAACACGGCTTATAAGGGCATTGTAACCCGCACCCATTTTATGGTCAATTCGGTGGATTGGCTTTATACCCGCGTTTCTCTGGACGGTGAGCAGCTCGATATGAAGACCGCGCAGATGAAAAGCTTCATCCGCACGCTGGATATGCGCACCGGCGTGCTCACGCGCGAATTCGTATGGACGACCAAAACCGGCAAAAGCGTTAAAATAACCTTTGAGCGTTTTCTCCATATGGATAAGTATACCGAAGGCTTCCTGAAGATCTCCTTTGAGCCGGTCAATTTCTCCGGCCAGGTGGAGCTCACCATGGGCCTCGATTTCAACACCCGCCATTTCAGCGAGGATTATGCCTATTGGAAAGAGGTAAAAAAGGAAGCAAAAAAGACCAGCGCTGCCATCATCGGCGGAACGCTCACCTCCAACCAGCGCCTCTTCTCCGGCTTTGAGCTCGTTTCGAACCGCGATCTGGACGCGTCTCCGGTGGAACGCGAAAAGTTTATCGGCTTCGATATCAAGCTGCTGCTGAAAGAGGGCGAAGTGAGCTTTGTGGAAAAGCTCGTTTCCAACCTTGCTGATAAGAAGATGCAGGGCAGCGATGAAGAGCTCTGGAACCGCGGCTGGAAGGCCATGGAGGCGCAAAAAGCCGAAGGATACGATAAGGCCAAGCAGGAACAGGAGGCCTTCTGGTCCGACGTTTGGAATAATTTCGATATCCAGATCGAAGGCGACGATAAAAACCAGCAGGGCATCCGTTTCTGCATTTTCCAGCTTCAGCAGACCTACCACGGCCAGGATCCCTCCAACAATATCGGGGCAAAGGGCCTCACCGGCGAAGCCTACAGCGGCCATGCCTTCTGGGATACCGAAACCTGCTGCCTGCCCTTCTATCTTTTCAACAACCCAAAGGCGGCCAAGAATCTGCTCGAGTTCCGCTATTCCACCCTGGAACAGGCGAAAAACCGCGCGAAGCAGCTGGACTGCAAGGGCGCCTGCTACCCCATCGCCACCCTGAACGGCAACGAGGCGTGCAACCTCTGGCAGCACGCGAGCACCCAGTTCCAGCCGAGCACCGGCGTGGCCTTTGGTATTTACCATTACACCCATCTCATCGACGATAAAGACTTCCTCTATGGCCACGGCGCGGAAATGCTGGTGGAAATTTCCCGTTTCCTCGAATCCCGCGGCGACTGGAGCCAGCTCACCCATAAATTCGGCTTCTTCGGCGTGATGGGGCCGGATGAATTCCAGGTCATGGTCAACCACAACGCCTATACCAACTACATGGGTAAAATGACCTTTGAATATACCATCCATGTGCTCAATGAGATGAAAGAAAAGGCGCCCGAAAAATACGAAGAGCTGAAGAAAAAGACCGGCGTGACCGAGGAAGAAATCGCTTCCTGGCAGAACTGCGCGGACAACACCCTCATCCTCCAGGATGAAAACGGCATTTTTGAGCAGCACCAGGGCTTCTTCGATCTCCCGCATATCGATGTGGATGCCATCCCCGTAACCGATTTCCCGCTCTACAGCCACTGGTCTTACGACCACATTTACCGCAACGATATGATCAAGCAGCCGGATGTGCTCATGTTCCAGTTCCTGTATAACCAGCAGTTCTCGCCGGCATGCAAAAAGGCGAACTATGAATATTACGAGCCGAGAACCATCCATGAGTCTTCGCTGTCTCCATCCATCCATTCGATCCTCGCCGCAGAGCTCCAGAAGCACAAGGAAGCGTTCGACTTCTTCGGCTTCGCCACCCGTATGGATCTCGATAACTACAACCGCAACACGAACGAGGGCCTGCACACCACCTCGATCGCGGCCGCGTGGGTCAACATCGTTTACGGCTTCGGAGGCATGCGGAGCGACGGCGATATCCTCCTCTTCAAGCCCTCCATCCCGGCGGCGTGGAAGAGCTACACCTTCCGTGTAGAGTATAAGGGCGCCATCCTCTGCATCAAGGTTTCGAAGGAGTCGGCTGAGTTTAAGACCCTGAACGGAAAAACCGCCCACATCCGCATTTATGATAAGGATTACGATGTCGATGGAAACGGCGTGACCGTCGAAGTGCCGGAGTGCTGGAGAGGCTAAGCCCGGCATCCATTTCATATCCGATGCAACAACCTCCGTTTGGGGGTTGTTGTGCGGTTCGCCGGAAATGCGGCGGACCGCTCAGCTTATGCCGGAAACGGCGGAACGGGGGAAAAGAAGATGTCCTTCACGGTTTGCGAAAGCGGCTTTCAGAAAGACAAAATTATTAATTTCGGCAACAAGTTCTTAACAGGCAACGGCTATATGGGCTTCCGCGGCACAATGGAAGAGTACGGCAAGGAGGAGCTCACAGCCTGCAACCTGCTCGGCATTTACGACCGTTACAAAGACCTCTGGCGTGAGCCGATCAATGCGCCCAACGGCGTTTACACCACCCTCACAGTGGGCGGAGAAGCAATGAGCCTGAAGGAAAGGGAGCCCCTTTCCCACAGCCAGACGATCGATATCCGCCGCGCGGTGCATTCCCGTGAAACAGTGTTCGAGAGCTCCTGCGGCAAGGTGACCGTCCGTGCGGAACGGTTCGTGAGTGCGGATGATATCCATGTGATCGCCCTGCGCTATGCCTTCACCGTGGAAAAGGGCGGCAGGGTCTCCCTCACCACCGGGATCGACGGCGACGTTTGGGATATCAACGGCCCGCATCTCTTTGAGCACCAGCTGCGCGCAGAGGGAGGCACCCTCTCCGTTGCCGCCAGGACCGGCCAGCTCCATCTGGACGTTGCGGTGGCCGATTCCGTTTCCTGCAATTTTGAAGCGGAAGAATCCATAAAGAAAACCGAAAATTCCATTTTCCGCGTGCTTTCCTTCGAAGCGGAGGCCGGAAATGAATACACGTTGGAAAAGGCTGTCGCCGTATATACTTCGAACGACGGCGAAGCGGACGTTCCCGCCGCGGCGTGGGCCAAAGCGGCGGACGCCTGCGGGAAGGGCTATGAGGCGCTTAAATGCGCGCATACCGGCGTGTGGGAAAGCCGCTGGGACGTTTCGGACGTTCTCATCGAGGGGGACGACGAGGCCCAGCTCGCCCTGCGTTACAGCCTCTATCACCTGCAGATCATCGCCCCGCACCATTCGGATAAGGTCTCCATTCCCGCACGCGGCCTTTCCGGCCAAACCTATAAGGGCGCGATTTTCTGGGATACCGAGATGTTCATGCTCCCCTTCTTTTTACATACCGATCCACAGGTTGCGCGCAACCTGATGAAATACCGCGTGTACACGCTGGACGGCGCCCGAAAAAAGGCGCAGGAATACGGCTTCCGCGGCGCGTTTTATGCCTGGGAAAGCCAAGAGGACGGCAGCGACGGCTGCTCCCACTTCAACGTGACGGACGTTTTTACCGGCCGCCCCATGCGCACCCATTTCCGCGATAAGCAGATCCACATCAGCGCGGACGTTGCTTACGGCCTGTGGGAAACCTACGAATTCACCGGAGACGAAAGCATCCTGGTGGACGGCGGCGCCGAGGTCATTCTGGAATGCGCCCGCTTCTTCTATTCCTATTCGTATTATAAAGACGAGAAAAAGCGCTTTGAGATGATCGACGTCATCGGGCCGGACGAATACCACGAGCGCGTGAACAACAACGCCTATACGAGCAAAATGGTGGCCCACACGGTGGATATCGCGGTGAAAACGCTCGACCTTCTCCGCGAAAAATACCCGGAAGAATATCGGCAGCTCATCGAAAAGCTCGATTATGAGGAGGATATCGAAAACATCCGCCGCATGCGCCGCGAGCTCTATGTACCGCAGCCCGACCCGGAAACGGGCATCATTGAGCAGTTCGATGGATACTATCAGCTGGAAGACTGCTCGCTGGAAGAAGTGCGCTCCCGTGTGCTCGACCCGAAGGAATACTGGGGCGGCGCCTACGGCGTTGCCGCCAACACCCGGATTTTGAAGCAGGCGGACGTTGTCCTCATGCTCAACCTTTTCCGGGGCGAGTATTCGCAGGAAGTGAAGAAAAAGAACTGGGAGTATTACGAGCCCCGCACCGAGCACGGCTCCTCCCTCAGCCCCTGCATCTATGCGCTGCTCGCCTGCGATGTGGGCAATCAGGAGTGGGGCTACCCCTATTTCATGAAAACCGCCTCGGTAGACCTGACCGGCGAATCCAAGCAGTTCGCAGGCACGATTTACATCGGCGGCACCCATCCGGCCGCGAACGGCGGCGCGTGGATGGCGGCAATCCTCGGCTTTGCGGGCCTCAAGGTGGAGGGCGGCCAGCTTTCCGTCAACCCGAGGCTCCCTGCGAAGTGGAACCGGCTGGCGTTCAAGGTCGTGCTGCGCGGCCAGAAATATTCCATTGATATTACAAAAGGAGAGACAAAAATATGCAAAATATAAAAGGTGCTATTTTCGATCTGGACGGCGTTATCGTGGATACCGCAAAATACCATTACCTCGCGTGGAAGCGGCTTGCCAATGAAATGGGCTTCGATTTCAGCGAAAAGGACAACGAGCGCCTCAAGGGCGTGAGCCGCACCCGTTCGCTGGAGATCCTGCTGGAGCTCGGCGGCATCACCAAGACCGCGGAGGAGCAGGAAGCGCTCTGCGCCAAGAAGAACGACTGGTATGTGGAATCCATTCAGAGCATCGATGAATCCGAAATCCTGAAGGGCGCGAAGGAATACCTCGAAGAGCTGCGCGCGAAGGGGATCAAAACGGCGCTCGGCTCCGCCAGCAAAAACGCGGTACCCATCCTGAAGGGCCTCGGCATCGTGGGTCTGTTCGATGTCATCATCGACGGAAACAAGGTCTCGAAGGCTAAGCCCGACCCGGAGGTCTTCGTGAAGGCGGCGCAGGAAATGGGCCTCGACCCGAAGGACTGCGTGGTGTTTGAAGACGCGGAAGCAGGCATCGAAGCGGCGAAGGCCGGCGGCATGTACGCCATCGGCATCGGCAGCAAGGAGGCTCTTCCGAAGGCGGATGAAAACATTGCCGGCCTGTTTGAAATGCTCGGCAAATAAAAGTTCTCAAACATACACACCCCGGAGGGGGGAAGCCGCGCGGGGTTCGCGCCGCTCCCCTTTTCCGGGGTCTCGCTTTTTGCCGGGTGCTGTTCCCACAAAACAGGGCCCGCACGGCCAGCTTTAAGGAGATATTGCATGAAAACGCTGTTTTTATCTGATCTGGACGGAACCCTGCTTTCGCCCGAAAAAGAGGTCACCCCGCAGACGGCGGAAATCCTCAACCGGCTGTTGGACCGCGGCCTGCTTTTTTCTTACTGCACCGCCCGGTCTTACCATTCTGCCGGCGCGCTCACGAGGGAGCTTCACCTGAGTACGCCCGCCGTCACGCACAACGGCACCTTCGTGGTGGACCCGAAAACGGGAAAGCACTTATACACCGGCTCCTTTTCCGAAGAAGATTCCGCCCGCCTGCTTTTGCTTCTGGAGCGGGAAGAGGTGTATCCGCTCACCTATTTCCTGATGGGGGAGGAAGAAAAGGTCTGCTGGAAAACAGAAAAGCAGTCCCCCGGCATCACGCGCTACCTTTCCACGAGGAGAAGCGACCCGCGCCTCATGCCGGTGCAGGGGGAATTCCCCGCGGGCAGGCTGTATTACATCACCGCCATTGCGGATTACGGCACGCTCGAGCGCCTGGTCCCGGTGCTGCGGGAGGAGGGCTTCACCTATAATTTGCAGGAGGAAATTTATAACCGCGGCGAGTTCTGGCTGGAGGTCATGCCCGGGAACATCACCAAGGCGAGCGGCGCGCGCCGGGTGAAAGAAATGACCGGGGCGGATAAATTGGTTTGTTTTGGCGATAATTTAAATGACGCCGCCCTCTTCCGGGAGGCGGATGAATGCTACGCGGTGAAAAACGCGGTGGGCGTGCTGCGGGATATGGCCACCGGGGTGATCGGTTCCTATGAGGAGGACGGCGTGGCCCGCTGGCTGGAGGAAAACGCCGCCAGGTTTCTTGTTGAAAATAAATAATAAATGTGCACTAAAATAGTATATATTTATTCATTGCTTCCTCTGTAAAAAAACGGGAATCTGTGTTATACTAACAGCAGAAGGCCGCGGCGGCTCCTGAAGGGCGCGCGCGGCGGAGGGCGGGCGTTTCCGCCGGGAATGGAACCCGATGATTATTAGGCGGCCGCGGCCTGAAATATGCAGCGGCGGGGCGGGAAACCGCCTTTTTGGAAGGAGTCGGTTATGGAGAAATACATTTGCACGGCATGCGGTTATGAGTACGACCCCGCAGTGGGCGACCCGGATAACGGCATCGCGCCCGGCACGGCCTTTGAAGACCTTCCGGACGATTGGACATGTCCCATGTGCGGCCTCGGGAAAGACATGTTTGAAAAAGCATAAGGCCCATAAAACCGGTACGGCAGGGCGCCGGGAGCATATCCCGGCGCTTTTGCTCTCATGCGGCTGTGCACCCCCGTGAACAAGAATGGAACCTGATAAGGGAGGAACTTTTACCTATGGCAGCAATCAAACTGAAGGAAGGCGTGTATTCGGTCGGGGTGATGAACCCGGCGCTGCGCACCTTCGATATTATCATGACCGCCGAATACGGCACCACCTATAACGCCTATCTCGTGCAGGGCGAAAAAACGGCCCTGATCGAAACGGTCCACGCCCGTTTTTTTGAGGAATATCTCGAAAATATCCGGCAGGTAACGGACCCCTCGAACATCGATTATCTCGTGGTCAACCACACGGAGCCGGACCATACCGGCAGCGTTGCAAAGCTTTTGGAGCTGAACCCGGATATCAAAATCTTCTGCACGATGGCAGCCTCCAAATACTTAGCGCAGATTACCAACCGGCAGCTGAATGTAACCGTGGTCAAAGCGGGAGACACGCTCGATCTCGGCGGGCGCACGCTCCGCTTCGTGCCCGCACCCTTCCTCCACTGGCCGGACAGTATGTTTACCTTCGACGAACGCTCTAAAACGGTGTTCACCTGCGATTTCCTCGGCGCGCATTACTGCGAGCCGCGCCTGCTCGATGTCCACTGCCAGTACCCCGAAAAATACGAGGGTGCGTTCGCGTATTATTATGAAGGGATCTTCGGCCCCTTTAAGCCCTTCGTGCTGGACGGTATCAAAAAGCTCGAAGAGCTCGATTTTGATATGGTCTGTCCGAGCCATGGGCTCATCCTCACGCGGGATATCGAAAAGCGCATCGCGCAGTACCGCGAATGGAGCACCCCGAAGGAAGGCGGAAAGCCGGTGGCGATCGTGTATGCCTCGGCTTATGGATACACGGAACGGATGGCCAGGGCCGCCGCATCCCGCCTCGAGCGGGAGGGCTATCCGGTCACGCTCGTCAATCTGGTGGAAACGCCTCTTTCCGAGGCCGCGGCGGCGGTCGCTTCCTGCGGAGCCCTGCTCGTCGGCACCAACACCATTAATCGGGATGCGACAAAGCCCGTTTGGGACCTGCTCAGCAGCATCGACGCCATTAACACTAAGAAGCCGGCGGGCGCGTTCGGCTCCTATGGCTGGAGCGGCGAGGCGGTGCCCATGGTGAAAGCCCGCCTCGAGCAGCTGAAGTTCCAGTTTGTGGGAGAGGGCGTGAAGGCCGTGTTCCTCCCCACCGAGGAAGACCTGCAGAGGATGGAGGATTACGCTCTGGAGGCCGCATCCCAGATGAAATAACCGGCATGGCGGCCTGCCGCCGTACGGAATATCCCGGGTGCCCCGGGGAAATCAAGGAGGGCGAACCTATGAACATTGATATTTTACAGGCGCTGTCTTACGGGCTTTACGCCGTCGGCGTGAAGGACCCTTCCGGCCGGCCCTCGGCCTGCATCGTCAACACGGTGTTCCAGGTGATGGCGGAGCCCGCCGCCATTGCGGTGAGCCTGAGCCACGAAAACTTTTCCACCGAATGCATTGAGCGGACGGGGGAATTCACGGTCTCGGTGCTGTCGGAAGAAACGGCGGGGGCAACGATTGCGAACCTCGGCTTCCGTTCGGGGCGCGATGTAGACAAGCTCGCGAAGGTCTCGCACTCCTTCGATCCGAAGGGATACCCGGTGCTGGATGATAACATCTGCTGCTGGTTCCGCTGCCGGGTGTTCGGCAAGGCCGAAACCGAAACGCACACGGTGTTTCTCTGCTATGTGGTGGATGGCTCCGAGGAGCATTCCCGCACGCCCATGACCTATGATTTTTACCATAAGGTCATCAAGGGCCGCGCCCCCAAAAGGGCGCCCACCTTCTCCGCAAGATAAAAAGCCTTTTATGGCGGCGGGCCCCCGGGTTCGCCGCCATAAAAATAATTTTCCCCCGTGCCACTTGACACTTGCGTTTTTCACGGTATTATAGTATGTGGGATAATTTGTTTCTGTTATCATTTAGATTACATACTATTGGGGGAACAAGAGGTATGACGAAAATTGATACGATCGGCGTTCTGACCAGCGGGGGAGACGCTCCCGGTATGAATGCGGCGATCCGTTCCGTGGTGCGTATGGGCCTTGGGCTCGGCATGCGCGTCATCGGCATCCGCCGTGGTTACAACGGCCTGATCACCGACGATATGTTTGAAATGAATCTCCGCAGCGTTTCCGATATCATCCACCGCGGCGGCACCGTGCTCTATACCGCCCGCAGCCCGGAATTCAAAACGGAAGAGGGCATGCAGAAGGCGGTGGCGACCTGCCGCGAGGTAGGCATCGGCGGCATCGTCGTCATCGGGGGAGACGGCTCCTACCGCGGCGCGAGGGATTTATCCCTCCGCGGCGTTCCGTGCGTGGGCATCCCCGGCACGATCGATAATGATATCGCCTGCACCGAATATACCATCGGCTTCGATACCGCCATGAACACCGCGGTGGAAATGGTAGACCGCCTGCGCGATACGGTCCAGTCTCACGAGCGCTGCACCGTCGTGGAGGTCATGGGCCGCCATGCCGGCTTCCTCGCACTGCAAACGGGCGTCGCCGTGGGCGCGACCGCTGTGATCGTGGAAGAGAAGCCCTTTGCTATGGAAGACCTCATTGCCAAGATGCGCCGCACCCAGCAGAGCGGCAAAAAGCATTTTATCGTGGTCGTATCCGAGGGCGTGGGCAAGGTGGAGGAAATCGCTAGGGATATCCAGGAACGCACGGGCATTGAATCCCGCGCCACCGTTCTCGGCCATGTGCAGCGCGGCGGCAATCCCTCCGCACGCGACCGCGTTGTGGCGAGCCAGATGGGCTACGAGGCCGTAAAGCTGTTGGCGGACGGGATCGGAAACCGCGTGGTTGCGCTGAAAGACAATCATATTGTGAATTACGATATCTTTGAAGCCCTCCAGATGAAAAAGCCGTTTGACGATGCGCTTTATGAAATCGCAAACGCCATTTCCATCTGACCCTTTCAAACAAAAGCAGAAGGCCCGGAAAACCGATCGGTTTTCCGGGCCTTTTTATGTGCTTCAAAATTCCGGGAAGCAATGCTCCAGCAGGATTTTGGCGGAGTTTCGGAACCCGCATGCATAGCTTTTTTCCACGCGCCTTTCGGTGATGCAGTCCATATCGTTGATAATATCGAAGAGCAGGGCCTTCTGGCGCTGATCCATCGTTTCCCGGAGCAGCTTTAAATTCTGCTCGATTTGCTGCTTTTCCACGAAATAATCGTCTTCGGAAATAAATTCACACACGCGGTTTTCCATTGTAGCTTCGCCTCTTTATATTATTTTCGGTTTTTCAGCTTCTCCACCGCAGCTTCGCTGTAAAGATAATTCCTCTTTCCGGCGCTTCTGAACTCGGCAGGAGAAAAATTCATGGTTTGCGTCAGCCGCAGCAAATAACTGGAGGAAACACCGATCATAGCTGCAACTTCTGAGGTCGTAAATACACTTCTTACGTCTGACATGAGAATAACGCCTGCTTTCTTTTTATTATAATGGGTCACATGTGCGACGTCAATACCTTTAAGGAGTTTTTTATAAAAAGTCTGTTTTCCCACGTAGGGGCGGCCATCGGCCGCCCGCCGAAAGCAAAATTGCCGTTCTGCGGAAAACCGCCCGGAGCGCAGAGGACAGAACGGGCGCCCAATGGGCGCCCCTACGGCGGTTTCGGAAAGCAAGAGGCGCATATTCCGGCCCCCACGTAGGGGCGGCCATCGGCCGCCCGCCGAAAGCAAAATTGCCGTTCTGCGG
>CAUBKG010000023.1 GCA_958436475.1 uncultured Clostridia bacterium | reverse complement strand
TTATCCTACATCAGGGGGCTTCTTGTCTATTGTCCGTTTTTACTGGGGCGGTGCAAAGCCGGGTAACCCACAGGGGCTGCTTTATGCGGCGGTTCTCCTTCCGAAAACCCGCCCGGCATATTTTTGCTTATTTCGAAAAGTCCACCGGCTCCGTGTGCCAGATGCTGCCCGCGTAATCGCGGATTGCCCGGTCGGCGGAGAAACGCCCGGCCCCGGCGATATTGGCAAGCGACATCTGGTTGAAGCGGGTGCGGTCTCGGTAAAGCTCCACGAGCTTCTGGTGCGCGGCGCAGTAATCCTCAAAATCGGCCATAACCATGTAAGGATCGCTGTGGAGGATGGAACCGGCGATATCCGCAAAGGGAACGCCGAGGATGCCTTCGGACATCTGATCCACCGCGCGCTTCAGGCGGGGGTTGTGGTTGTAATAGGTCTGGGGATGGTAGCCCTGCTGCTGGAGCTTTGCGGCCTCTTCCGTTTTCATGCCGAAAATGACGATGTTTTCATCCCCCACCGCTTCGTGGATTTCCACGTTCGCGCCGTCCAGCGTGCCGAGGGTGACAGCGCCGTTGAGCATGAATTTCATGTTGCCCGTGCCCGAAGCCTCGGTGCCGGCGAGGGAGATCTGTTCGCTGATTTCCGCCGCAGGCATGAGCAGCTCGGCGAGGGTTACGCGGTAATCCTCCACATAAACCACGCGGAGCTTATCGCGCACGGCGGGATCGGCCTCAATCATCTTCGAAAGCTGAACGATAAAGTTGATGATCTTTTTCGCGAGGAAATAGCCGGGCGCAGCCTTCGCGCCGAAGATATAGGTGTGGGGCGTGTAATCGGCGTTCGGGTTTTCCTTCAGGAACTGGTATTCCGCGAGGATATGCAGGGCGTTGAGGTGCTGGCGCTTGTATTCGTGCATCCTCTTTACCTGGATATCGAAAATGGAGGAGGGATCGAGCGTGATGCCGTTTTCCTTTTGGATATATTTTGCAAGGCGCTCCTTATTGTGCAGCTTGATCGTTTCGAGCTGCTTTAAAACGGATGCGTCGTTCTTGTATTTCAGGAGGTTTTCGAGCTCGGACGCGTTTAAAATAAAGCCATCCCCGATGAGGGAGGAAATGAGCGCGGTGAGCTCCGGGTTCGCCTGGCACAGCCAGCGGCGGAAGGCGATGCCGTTGGTCACGTTCTGGAACTTCTGCGGCATGAGGGTATAAAAATCCTTGAAAACCGTTTCTTTGAGGATTTCCGAGTGCAGGCGCGAAACGCCGTTGACGCTGTGGCCCCCCGCCACGGAAAGATTGGCCATTTTCACGAGCCCGTTCGATACAATGGCGGTGCGCTCCACGAGCCCCGCGTCACCCGTCTTTTCCCAGACCTCGCGGCGGAACCGGTTGCTGATTTCCAGAACGATCTGGTAAATGCGGGGCAGGCGGGCCTTGAAGAGGTCGCTCGTCCAGCACTCGAGGGCTTCACGCATCACGGTGTGGTTGGTGTAGGCAACCGTGCGGCTGACGATTCCCCAGGCGTCGTCCCAGGTATAGCCGCACTCATCCAGAAGGATGCGCATGAGCTCGGGGATGGCGAGCGCCGGGTGGGTATCGTTGATATGGATGGCGATCGTCTCCGGCAGATTATCGAGGCTGCCGTTGGAAGCGAGGTGCCTCCGCACGATATCCTGAATGGAGGCCGAAACGAGGAAATACTGCTGGCGCAGGCGGAGCGATTTGCCCTCGGGATGGTCGTCCGCCGGGTAGAGCACCTTGCTGATGACCTCGGCCATGGCGTTCTGCTCGATGGCCTTGCTGTAATCCCCGCGGTTGAAGAGGCTCATATCGAAGCCGGGATAGGTCGCCTTCCAGAGGCGCAGCACGCTGATGCCCTTCCCATCCTTCCCCGAAACCATCATGTCGTAGGGCACGGCGTGCACGGGGGAGTAATTGACCAGCTCCACGTGGTGGAAGCTGCCGTCCCACCGCTCGGAGACTTCGCCGTCGAATCGGACCTCCACGCTCTGCTCCGGATGGGGGGTGAGCCAGATTTCCCCGCCCGGCAGCCAGAATTCGGGAAGCTCGGTCTGCCAGCCGTCCACAATCTTCTGCTTGAAGATGCCGTATTCATACAAAATGGAATATCCCATGGCAGGGTACCCGCAGGTGGCGAGCCCATCGAGAAAGCAGGCGGCAAGCCGGCCGAGGCCGCCGTTTCCGAGCCCGGCGTCCGGCTCCTGCTCGTAAACGCGGTCCAGCTTAATATCGAACCGGGAAAGCGCCTTTTCAAAGGTCTTTTCCAGGCCGAGGTTATAAAGGTTGTTGCGGAGGGAGCGCCCCATCAGGAACTCCATGCAGAGGTAATACACCTGCTTTGTGTTCTGCGCTTCGGCCTTTTCCATGAATTCGCTGCGGCCCTCGTGCATGCGGTCGTTCACGATCATGGCCACGGCCTTGTAAAAATCTTCGTAGCTCGCTTCCTGCGGCTGCACGCCGAAATGGTGGGAAAGCTTTTCGCGGATCAGCGAAGCGGCTTCTTTTTCAGACATTCGGTAATCCATATTGAATCGAAACTCCTTCTGTGATTTGCGTTGAGGTAAGAGATACTTATATTGTAATGCTTTCGTTTCAAAAATGCAAGAAATAGTTAACAGGATATATCGAAAGGGGATTCTATAAACTGTCGAACTTGCACAAAAAACAAGGGGGATTGGTGAGTAAGGGAGGTAAATAGGCGATAGGACTTCCGAGGAAAAGGAAAGCTGAGGCAAACGGGCAGGAATCAAGAGGCGAGCAAAGGAAGAATTTGTTTTCGAGGGGGCGGCCAGCGCGTTACAAAATCCTCCTGCCGAAAAGCCCGAAAAAGAAACCGATTTCAAAAACAGATCACCCAGGATAGACGATTTCACAAACGAAAGCGCCTATCCCGGGTGATCGGCATAGATAACGCAAAATTTATCTGGCGGTTTTTTGCGGCGGCCTCGCGGCGAAGCCCTGCGCCCGGCCGGGGCTTATGCGATTCCAATGAGGTGCGCGAGCTGGTCCCACACGCCGTAAACGCCGAGGCTCATGATAACGCCCGCGGTGAAAACGCCGAGGGTGATGGCCAGCAGGGAGGTGCGGATCCGCATATCCAAAAAATCGGCGACGAGCGCGCCCGTCCAGCCGCCGGTTCCGGGGAGCGGGATGGCCACAAATAGGAAAACCGCCCAGAAGCGGCTTTTTTTCACCGTTTCACTCTTGCGCTTGGCGCGCAGCTCGAACTTTTCCACCAGCTTCTTGAAAAGCTTTGTTTTCTTGAGCAGGGCAAAAATCTTCCGGATAAACAGAAGAAGAAAGGGAATGGGAAGCATGTTGCCGAGAAAACAGATGAGAAAAGCGGGAACCAGCGGCATGCCGAGCCCATAAGCCACGATCATTCCGCCGCGGAGCTCCAGGATGGGGAGCATGGAAATCAGGAAAACGATCAGCTCGTGCGGAACGGTATCCTGAAAGGTCGTTACGAGATTATTTACGGCGTCCTGAAACAAAAAACCACCTCTGTTTTAAAATCCTGTAACATCTATTATAATAAGCCGGAAAAGAAAATCAATGAAAATTCGATTAAATTTTCAGAAAAGCGAGGTTAAATACAAACATACAGGTTGGCGTATTCCTCCACGGTGAAAAAGGAGGAGCCGGTGACGGTGTTGGAGCTGTCCGCCCGGTCGGCCGCGGAAAGGTTCATGGTAATGTGCCATTCCTCGTCTGTGTTTTCGAGAAGGATTTCGAGGTTCAGGTCAAACTGCTCCATATCCAGCCCGGTGAGAAGGGCGGCATCCAGCGGTAGATCGATGTCGGGGAAGGCCTTGCCGTCCCCTGCGGGAAGGGTCAGGCGGTAATTGACGGCTCCCGGATTCTGCGCTTCGGAGAAATGCAGGGCTTCTCCATCCCGCACCACGGAAAGGCGGCGGAGCTCCCCCGAGGGATCGGCGGGGTCCTGTACGCTGAGCTCGGAAACGAGAGGCGGCTCCACGGCCTGCCCGTTGACCTTTACGGTGACCGTGCCGACGACCGGGGCGTCTGAATGGAAGCCGCGTGCGCGGGGCCAGAAAAGGATGGCCAGCACGATCGCGGCAATCACCACCGCGGCGATGGAAGCGGAAAGGATCCATTTCTTTTTATTCATGGAAGTTCACTCCTTTGGGGGTGTAGATTGAAAAACAAGCTTTCTTTACGTAAGTCTTTGATTTTCCGGGCGGCTGCTCCGCCGTGGGGTGTTATTCTGCCGTGGAGTCGAAGCGGAACCGGCAGAACCGCCCAACCCGCCACTCTGTGGCGCGGGGGCATAAAGCCAGTGTAATAAGCGCTTTGCGGTTATTATACCATGAACGCGGAGCGTGAATGGTATAATTGCCCGTTCCCGGCGGTTGCCGCCCTTTGGCGGCGAGCCGGTGAGGGCATCCGGTCAAGTATAATATCTGCTTTGCAGATATTATACCATGAACAAAAGAGAAAAACCAGATACGGGGCCTAACAGAAGCGCGCCGGGGGGATTTGGGCAAAAGAAAAACGGAGCAAAGCGAACTTTGCTCCGTGAATGGTGACCCGTAGGAGAATCGAACTCCTGTTACCGCCGTGAAAGGGCGGTGTCTTAACCGCTTGACCAACGGGCCATGATATGGTAGCGGTAATTGGATTCGAACCAACGACACTTCGGGTATGAACCGAATGCTCTAGCCAACTGAGCTATACCGCCATATTGCTTAAAACAGGCAAGTGCTATTATAAGGAATAACAGAAGAAAAGTCAAGCCCTTTTCTCACTTTTTTTGATTATTTTTCAGCTCTTTTAAGAGGGAAAGCGCTTTTTGGGCGGAAAGAAGAAACAGGGCGAGCATCAGAAAACCGAACGCATAGCCCAGCGAACCGGCGAAGGTGTGAACGGAGCGTAGGAAGGAAAAACCGGTCAGCATACGGGAGAGCAGACTCACCAAACCGTAAATCAGGGCGAGAGGCGAAAGCGCAAAGGAAACCAATGCCGCAAGGTGCAGCGACGTTTCGAGCGCATGGCCGCGGCCGGTAAATAAATCGGCCAGAAAACCGAAAAGAGAAAAGTGACGCTGGCTTTTCTCCGCCTCATTCTGCGAGAAAAGGGAAACGCGCTCTGCCGTTTCCGGCTTAGAAGGAGTGGCCTCCGCTTGAGTCAAACGATCCATTAGATTCTTTTCCATAAGATGACAATTCCCTTCCCTAGGCGATACATTCTATATTGCCTGCCCAATGAATCAACCGCGCCGGATGCCCCTGTGCGAAAAGGCAGGATGGAGCATCCCCTTCCGGGCGCGATGCAAAGACCATGGAAAAATTTCCGGCGGGGCAAGGCCCCGGCCAATGTTACCACAGCAGTTCTATTTTACCGTAAGATGGGCAAACCCGCAAGAGAATATTTTATGAGTATTCCGTTTTTCGGGTGTGTTTGAAGGGAAAGGGAAAAAGAAAATCCTTGTTATACCAAATAAGGATAATAAAAGAAATGCTTTGCCAAAGGTGGGTCCAAAGCGGCTCCCGCAGAAAAGAGACACAAGATGGAGGGCGCGCCTTTCAGGCGGGGCCGTTCCCACATCCGGGCCGTTTGAACACCGGAAACCGCCTTATCCGCTCCGAAATTTGCCGAACGGGCTTACTCAGCGCCGGGAAGGGACTTTCCGTCCGCCGCATCCCCCGCCGCTCCGATTCCAGCCGGCCGATGCCGGTTCTGCGCAAACGCTTCCCACTGAAAGGCCCCGGGCGGCCTGCGGCGGGCATTCGGCGTCAGGGCAGGCGGATGGGTAACCGACCGGCGCGCGGCCTGTTGAGGGTAGTATTCCCGGAAATCGGAAGATTAACACGAAAAACCCCTGCGCGGGGGCTGGTGTTTTTCAAAGAATGTATTCCGGCGCTTCCCGCACCTTACAGGAGGCGGTAAAGCAGGCGCCTTTTGCATGTGCGCCGCGGAAGAAGACGGTATCCCCCTCCTGCCGGGCGAAAATTTCAATGGTATCGCCCAAAACCGCTTCGTGCTCATAATTGATGCAGAATTCGGTGATCTCCCGGCCGCTGACGCCGCCGGGGAGAAAGTCCGCGAGGAAGTCCGCATAAACGGTGTTGTTGAGATGGCCGTTATAATCGATGTCGCTGTACAGCACCGGCCGCTCGCCCACCTTTTCGAGGCCTTCAGGCAAACGGAGCTTGCCGGGGTCCGCACAGCCGTTTTGACGCTCCGGATTGGTTACACCGCACAGCTCCATGTAAATAGAGGGCCGCATGAGCCGGTGGGACTGTGTATCCACCACGGCGAAGGCGGCGGTGCATTCGATGAGCGGCTCGCCGTCCGGAGTGGAAAAGCGGTAACACCGGAACAGCTGCACGCCTTTGATATCCCGCGGCCAGGTGGTGAGCAAAACCTCTTCCTCAAAAACGGGAGCACGGTAGATTTTGCTGCTGAGCTTCGTAACTACGAAAATTGCCCCCATGCGGAAAAATTCATGATAGGTGAGGCCCGCGGCAGCCAGGTGCTTTTCCCCCACCTCCTGCTGCAGGCGGAGCTGCGCACTCGGGCGGAGCCGCCGGAAGCGGTCGGCCTCGTAGGAAGCAATGGTGATAGGCCAGGCGTAATCCGGGGAAACAGGGTATTTCTGCATGGTTTTATACCCGTTCGATGCGCTCGCACCCCATGAAGGGGCGCAGGGCCTCCGGAATGGTGATGCTGCCGTCGTCGTTCTGATAGTTTTCCATAATGGCGGCCACCGTGCGGCCGATAGCCACGCCCGAGCCGTTCAGCGTGTGCACGAGCCTGGCCTTATCCTTCGGGTCCTTCTTATAACGGATAGCGGCGCGGCGGGCCTGGTAATCCTCAAAGTTCGAGCAGGAGGAAATTTCTAAGTAGCGGCCGTAGGACGGCATCCATACCTCGATATCATAGGTTTTTGCTGAGGAGAAGCCGAGATCACCGGTTGAAAGGGCCACCACGCGGTAGGGCAGGCCCAGCGCCTGCAGAACGCGCTCCGCATCGTTCGTGAGCTTTTCGAGCTCCTCATAGCTGTGCTCCGGCTCTACGAATTTGACCAGCTCCACCTTGTTGAACTGGTGCTGGCGGATGAGACCGCGCGTATCGCGCCCGGCGCTCCCCGCTTCCGCACGGAAGCAGGCGGAATAGGCGCAGTATTTCAGCGGCAGGCGGCTGCCATCCAAAATTTCATCGCGGTGCATGTTGGTAACGGGTACCTCGGCGGTGGGAATCAGGAAATAATCCATATTGGCGAGCTTAAACGCATCCTCTTCAAATTTGGGGAGCTGGCCGGTGCCGGTCATGGAGGCGCGGTTCACCATAAAGGGCGGGAAGACCTCTGTATAACCGTTTTCGGTATGGGTGTTGAGGTAGAAATTGATGATGGAACGCTCGAGGCGCGCGCCTAAGGCCCGGTAAAAATGGAAACGGGCGCCCGTCACCTTCGCGGCGGTCTCCGGATCGAGGATATTGAGGCGGGAGCCGAGCTCCCAGTGCGCCTTCGGCTCGAACTCGAATTCACGCGGCGTGCCCCATTTGCGCACCTCCACGTTTTCGCTGTCGTCCCGGCCGACCGGGACCGATTCGTGCGGCACGTTTGGGATGCAAAGCAGGAGCGAGCGCTGTTCCTCCTCGAGGGCGGAGATTTCCGCATCGCAGGCCTTTACCTGCTCGGAAATGGCCTTCATGCGCTCCATGACTTCAAAAACATCGCCCCCCTCCTTTTTGATGCGGGGAATTTCCCTAGAGGCCGCATTCTGCTCGGCCTTCATGGCGTCTGCCTTAGCGCTCAATGCCCGGCGCTTTTCGTCAATGGCGATGATGCGGTCGATGGTCTCATCCAGGTCGGCGTTGCGGTTTTTCATCGCCGCCTTCACGAACTCGGGATTGCTGCGGATAAATTTAATGTCCAGCATATCAATATCTCCTTTATTTTCTCAGCATCGGTGGATACGGGTCAATACGGTTTTCGAGCCAGGCATGCCGCTCTGGGGACTGCCCCGCTGCACGGCAGGCGTACTGCCTCCTATTCACGGATGCTATGATCTATTTTCCCCCGCGAGGGCGTTGGCCAGCGCGGTTAAATCCTCTTTGGAATAGAATTCGATTTCGAGCGTGCCCTTGCCCTTTGCCCCGCGGACGTTCACCCTGCGGCCCAGCGCTTCGGTGAGGGCGAGCTGCACCTCGCTGAAAAAGCTTTCCTGAGGGCGCGGCGCGCGCGCGGACGGCTTTTTCTTCGCGGAGGCGGCAAACGCCTCGATTTTACGGACGGAATCGCCCCTCTCGCTCATTTCCACCGCCTGGCGGAGAAGGTCTTCATCCCCGATGGTGCGGAAGGCCTTGGCGTGGCCCGCGGTGATCTTGCCGGTGCGCAGCTTCTCGCGGATGTAATCCGGCAGGTCGAGCAGCAGCATTTTGCTGGCGATATCCGGCCGGGAGCGGCCCACGCGCCTGGCGGCTTCCTCCTGGGTGAGGCCGTAATCCTCGATGAGCGCCTTATACCCCTCCGCTTCTTCGATGGGGTTTAAGTCTTCCCGCTGGAGGTTCTCCACCATGGCGATTTCCATGGCCTCGCGGTCGGTCATCTCCCGGATGACCACGGGCAGCTGGTCGATCCCCGCCATCTGGGAGGCGCGGAAGCGGCGCTCGCCCGCCACGAGCTGGTAGCCGCCGCTCGAGAGCGGACGCACCAGAAGCGGCTGGATGATGCCGTGCTCGGCAATGCTGTCTGCCAGCTCCCGCAGGGCGTCCTCATCGAAGTCCTTACGGGGCTGGTTGCGGTTGGTTTCAATTTCGTAGCGGTTCAGCAGGGTGGCGCCTTCGTTTTCCGCCGCGTTTTCAATGAAAAGGGAATCGAGCCCTCGCCCGAGCCCTCCTTTTTTTGCCATTGTGTTCACCTCTCGTTGTTTTGTATCAGCTCGCGCGCCAGGCTGTTATAGGCTTCGCCGCCCTTGGAGCGCTTATCGAAATACTGGATGGGCTGGCCGTAGCTCGGCGCCTCCGAAAGCCGCACCGCCCGCGGGATGACCGTGGCAAATACCTTGCGGGGGAAGTACCGCTTTACTTCGTCCACAACCTGTTGGGTGAGGTTGAGGCGGCCGTCGTACATCGTGAGCAGCACGCCCTCGATATCCAAAAGGCTGTTGTACATCCGCTTCACCTGACGGATGGTGGCCATGAGCTGGGAAAGGCCCTCCAGCGCATAATATTCACACTGGATGGGGATGAGGACGGTATCCGCCGCGCAGAGGGCATTGATGGTGATGAGCCCCAGGGAGGGTGGGCAGTCCATGATAATGTAATCGTAACGGGAAACGATGGGGGCCAGCGTGTTTTTCAGCCGGCTTTCACGGCCCGAAAGGTCCACCAGCTCCAGCTCCGCGCCCGCGAGGGAAATGTTTGCGGGAATCACATCCACATTTTCATATTTCGTGTGGAGCACGGCGGAATCGGAAGAGGCGTCGTTCACCAGAAGATCGTAGGAAGAAAGCTGAATTTCCCGCTTGTTGATGCCGTATCCGGAGGTCGAGTTGCCCTGCGGGTCGATATCCACCAGAAGCACGCGCTTCCCTTCCGCACCCAATGCGGCGGAGAGGTTCACGCAGGTGGTCGTTTTTCCCACGCCGCCCTTCTGGTTTGAAATAGCAATTAGTTTTCCCATTGGTTCCTCCATCTATACGAAAATGTATCGCCTGAGCGTCTGCAACAAATTATAGCACAGGAGGAGGGCTTTTTAAAGCGGTTCCTGCAAGAAATCATTTTGTTCCACGTGGAACGCTGCGCGGCGGGCCTTCCAATTGTTCCACGTGGAACAATTCCGCCTGAGCACACAAAAATAAAAAGCAAAAACCGCCCGCTGCTGCGGACGGCCTTTGCTTAAAGAGAAAGTGCAGTGTGTGGGATATGGAAAAATGAATGGCAGGCAATGTCAGCGGGAAGCGGCGCGGCGAACCTCGGGGCGCGCGGCGCTTTGCTTCGGGATGCGGATGAGATATTCAATGTATTCCGGCCCTTCGGTTTTGAGGGATTCGGCCGCAATACCGGAACCTCGCATGGTGTGCAGCGCCTTGTTGATGGTATTGAGGAAAAGGCGCACATCGCGGATGAGAGGGGTGATCTTCTGCTCGTGCCGCTGGGGAGCGGGGGAAAGCAGGCTCTGTATGTAAGCCTCGGTCTGAGCCACGTTCAGGCTTCGCTCTATGATGATATCCAGCGCTTCTTCTCGCTTCATCTCGTCTTCCAACCGGAGAAGGGCGCGCGCGTGGCGTTCGGTAAGGTTGTTTTGCAGGATCTTCATGCGCTGCTCGCGCGTGAGCTTCAAAAGCCGGAGCTTGTTCGCGAGGGTGGACTGCGCTTTGCCGAGGCGGCTGGCGGCCTCCTCCTGCGTGATGCCCCATTCGTGGATGAGCCGCGCAATGCCCTCAGCCTCTTCAAAAAAGGAAAGGTCGCTGCGCTGGAGATTTTCCAGCAGGGCGAGCACGGCGGAGCGCTGTTCGTCCGCATGCACCTCGATGCAGGGGATTTCGGTAAGGCCGGCCATGCAGGAGGCGCGGTAGCGGCGCTCCCCGGCGATGATTTCAAAGCGCCCGTCTTCCTTGCGGCGCACGGTGATGGGCTGCAAAATACCGTTTTTGAAGATGCTTTCCGCAAGCCCCAGCAGCTCGTCCTGATCGAACCGGGTGCGGGGCTGGCAGGGGTTCGGAACGATACGGTCGGGTGAAATCAGCAGGATGTGCTTGCCCTGCCGCACGGGTTTATCGGAAAAAAACATGATATTCTCTCCTTTTGGGAATGCGCCGGAGCGGGCGGAGGGCTTGTCCCCATTCCTCCGGGAATCCGGCAGCTTTTTGCTTCCTTTGCTTTCTGGCAATAGAATAACACAAGGAGGAATAAATTTCCACTATTTTCCATCGACAAATGCCGACAAACCCCAGCGCCCTTTTCCGCTAACGAAGGGGACTTTTCGAGATTTTTGCAAACGCACGGGGGTATTTTGGCGGAGTGTGCGATATTTTTCTGATGAGGATCACATTCCGGCGGCTTTCATCCGGCAGGGTAAATTCCCGAACGCCCTCCACCTCCCCGCCGAGCAGGCGGATGGCTCCCCCGGCGGCCTCGAGCTCCTCCGGGGCGCCGGGCCCCTTCATGGCGGCGAAGGTGCCGCCCACCGAAACAAAAGGAAGGCACAGCTCGCAGAGGGCGGGAAGGGCGGCAACGGCGCGGGCGGTAGCGTAATCGAAGGCTTCCCGCAGCTCGGGGCGCTTTGCGCCTTCCTCCGCGCGCAGGTGGAAACACGCCGCGGGAAGCGCCAGCCTCCCGCACAGCTCCTCCAAAAAGCGGACGCGCTTGCCGAGCGAATCGAGCAGCGTAACGCGCAGGTCCCCGCGCGCGATTTTGAGCGGCAGGGAGGGGAAGCCCGCGCCGCAGCCCACGTCGATGAGCGAGGCGCCCTCCTTGGGGGAAAGGGCGGGCAGCAGGAGGAGGCTGTCCAGAAAATGGCGGACGGCGATGCCCTCGCCGTCTGTAATGGCGGTGAGGTTCACGTTTTCGTTCCACGCGACTAACAGCGATGCGTAATCGGAAAACAGCCGGAGCATTTCCTCCGAAAGCGAAATGCCGTATTCCGCGGCGGCGGACTGCAAAAGACCGGTTGGCAGCATATGTTCAGCCCCTTTCTCAGTTTCCTTCTTTGGAGAGCCAGATGAGCAGCACGGAAATATCCGCCGGGCTCACGCCTGAAATGCGGCCTGCCTGCCCGATGCTCCTCGGCTGGATTTTTTTGAGCTTTTCCACGGCCTCGAGGCGCAGGCCGGTGATGGCGCCGTAATCGATATTTTCGGGCAGCAGACGGTCTTCGAGGCGGCGCTGCTCCTCGATCTCCGCCTGCTGGCGGCGGATATAGCCTTCGTATTTTACTTCGGTTTCCACGTGCTCCATGAGTGCGCGGGAAAGGGGCGGCCGGCCGGGGTCGGCGGGCGCGAGCGCATCGTACCCGAGCTGGGGGCGGCGCATCAGCTCTTTCAGGCGCACGCCGGTGACGAGCGGCGCGGTGCCGCGTTCCTCCAGCAGGCGGTTCACGGCGTCCGACGGCGGGATAATGGTATCGTGCAGGCGCTGCATTTCCTGCGCCTTTGCCTCTTCGAATTCGAGGAAGCGGTTCCACGAAGCGTCCCCCACGAGGCCGAGCTCGCGGCCCAAGGGGGCTAAGCGCTCCATGGCGTTATCCTGCCGGAGCACGAGGCGGTATTCCGAGCGGGAGGTCATCATGCGGTAGGGGTCGCTGCAGCCCTTGGTGACGAGATCGTCGATGAGCGTGCCGATATAGGAGCTCGAGCGGGGCAGGATGACGGGGGAAAGCCCCTGCACCTGCCGTGCGGCGTTGATTCCGGCGAGCAGGCCCTGCGCCGCGGCTTCCTCGTACCCGCTGGAGCCGTTAAACTGGCCCGCGCCGTAAAGGCCCCGGAGGTTCTTGCACTCGAGGGAGGGCTTTAAGGCGGTGGGGTCCACGCAGTCGTATTCAATGGCGTAGGCCGTGCGCATGATCTGGAGGTTTTCGAGGCCGGGGATGGTGCGGTACATCTTAACCTGCACCTCCTCCGGCAGGGAGGAGGAGACCCCCTGCAAATACATTTCCTCCGTTTCGAGCCCGCAGGGCTCAATAAAAATCTGGTGGCGCGGCTTATCCGAAAAGCGGACGACCTTATCCTCGATGCTGGGGCAGTACCGCGGCCCCACCCCCGAAATGCGGCCCGAAAAAAGGGGGGAGCGGGAGAGGTTTTCGAGGATGACCTGCTTCGTCTGTTCATTGGTCCAGGTGATGTGGCAGGAAACACGGTTCGGAATCGGTTCTTCCGTGGAAAAGGAAAAGGGGATCACGGGTTCGTCTCCCAGCTGCTCCTCGAGATGGGAAAAATCGATGCTCCGGCGCGAAACGCGGGGGGGCGTGCCCGTTTTGAAGCGGCGCAGGGGCAGGCCGAGCTCTTTGAGCGAGGAGGCAAGCTCTGCGGCCGGGAACATGCCGTCCGGCCCGGAGGGGTAGCTCACCTCGCCCACATAGACGCGCCCGCCGAGGAAGGTGCCGGTGGCTAGGATCACGGCCCCGGCGTGATAGGCCGCGCCGAGCTTCGTCACGGCCTTCCAGCGGCCGTCCGGCAGGCGGGAGAGGGAGACGATTTCCCCCTGCCGCATATGGAGGTTTTCCTGAAGCTCCAGGCAGTGCTTCATATAGGCGCTGTAGCCCCGGCGGTCGATCTGCGCGCGCAGGCTGTGCACCGCCGGGCCCTTGCCGCGGTTGAGCATCCGGCTTTGCAGGGTGGCGCGGTCGGCGGCGCGCCCCATTTCGCCGCCCAGCGCGTCGATCTCGCGCACGAGGTGGCCCTTTGCGGTGCCGCCGATGGAAGGATTGCAGGGCAGGTTGCCTACCGAATCCATATTGATGGTGAAAACCGCAGTGGAAACGCCGAGGCGGGCGGCGGCGAGCGCCGCTTCACAGCCCGCGTGCCCCGCGCCGACCACCAGGACGCCGTAATCTCCAGCATAATACTCCATAAAAAGCCCTCCGGATAAAAGAAACGGATATCCGCCTCGCGGCGGGAAGAATCCAAACAATACGTGTAAAAATACGGTGAATCTTTATTATAACTCCATATCTGCGCTTTTTGCAACCGGCAGGCTTTAAGCCCCTGAGGTGTTTTATTGTAGGATTGTCAAACATCCATTGCAATCCTACAAGTTTCGCTTTTAAGAAAAAATATTATTTATTGACATATTTATGAAATTATCATATAATTTTTAATATACTAATATGTTATTTTATTGAATAAAGGGTGTTTTTTATCAAACGTGTCCTTGCTTTTACAGTTATATTTGTAGCTTTGGCTTCTATTGGTCTGTTTGTGTTTTCCTTACCCTCTCATGAAGTCCAAATTCGTTTGGATCCCAGCTATGACGGGCTGTTTACTGAAAAGCAGCTGAAGGAGCTTGGCCATATTGAACAGGTAGAAACATATAACACAGAAGTATCACAGGCTTATAAAAATACAGACGGCAGTAAAACAATTTATATTTTTGCTTCTCCTATTCGTTACAGAGATGAAAACGGTGCTTCACACGATATCGATACCCGGATTGATAATGTTAACGATCCTGCCTATCGGAATTTAGGATATATTTATAAGGTTGCCGATAATGATATTCAATCTTTTTTTCCCAAAGCATTAGATACAACAACAGGCTTTCTGCTCCAAAAAGATTATTCCTGCCAAATAGGTATTAATACGAACAAACCGATTGCATCAAAATACAAAAGCTCTTCTAACTTTATCGATGAATCTAAAAAAATGGTCGTATATCAAAACGTTTGGGGAAAAGGTTCTTCTTTGAACGCTTATCCGACCAGATTAGGGATAAACTTGGAAATTAAATTGCAACAGAGCTCTTCCAACGTCCTATCCTTCTGGCTTGAGGTGGATGAAGGCTTAAAATTAGTAAAATCCAACGGAGGCTATTTAACAATTGTAAGCAATGATTATACTGGTGATTCACCTGACCAGATTGTGTCAGTTATTCAGCTGCCTCTTCTTAAAGACGAAAAGGGCAATGTGTTTTTGAACAATCGTGTCGATTTTACAAAAGTCGATGCACGCCGATATGAAATCAATTTTTCTTTTGATGAAAATATTTGCGCTAAAGAAACAACCGCATTCATTTCTTTTGAAATGCGGAGAGACAAACAGCCAGATAACAGTATCTATTCCGGCTTGCCAGATTTGACTTATTCCTATTTAAGCAATATTGCAGTGATAGGAAATCAAGAACTTATTGGGACCGGTCGATTAATGATACGTTATAAGCTACCGGAAATCGTAAAATCCTTCGATGTTTCTAAAATTACAGCTGCTGATTTTTGTACATATTCTTTGACATCCTCTGATCAAGTATTATCTCTTTCACCGATTTTAGAAGACTGGTGCAGTTTAACCGGTAATTGGAATAAAAGCTATAGATATGGTCCGGCAGTAGCCTCCAGCGTTGGAAAACGTGGAGAATTAAATTTCGATATTACGCAGTCCGTAAAGAATTGGTGCTTAGATAAGAATGGAACTCTAGAACATAACGGATTACTTTTGGCGTCAGAAAAGGAGATGATGGGTAATTTTGATATCATTCTGAGCAATGATAATTCTATTTTTAACACTCGAACCATAATAAATGTGAAGGAGTAAAAACATGAAAATTTTTCGTAAAACATCCATCCTATTTGCAGTGGTCTTTATTTTTAGCTTTATGTCAAATATAGTATGGGCCAATGATGCCGCCGCCGGCCCAGATCTATCAACTGACTATAACAGCGCCTTGAATATCAGCGATAATCTACAGGTTTCTTCCAGCGATATCGAAGCCATGAGTTATGTACAATTGAATGGTCAGGCCGTTTCTCTGGAAGCCTTGGACAGCGGTGTTATAATCCAGACAGACGATCAAATCCTCAAGGTTAAAACGGAAAAAAAATCTGGCAAAACTTCTGTTCAGGCTTTACACCTCTCCTCTTCTTCTGATCAGGAAGAATCCTTATCTACAGATGTAGAGCTTAAGGTAAGCTACATGGATGCGGATCCCCAATCTGTCAATATGCTGCGCCTGTCAGCGTCAAGTCTGCTTAATAAGACCGATGAAGCATGGGACGGTTCCTTCAGTATCAAAGTTTCTCTTCGGGTAAGCTATAGCAATTATAATGATTACTTGCACTTATCTCGCGCATATGCGGAGAGCTATTGCACAGGATCTTCCGGCATCCGCGTTACCCAGACCAAAATTTACTACAATGCTACTGGTGCAATCTACAAGAATGGAGAATTTTATAAAAATGGTGTCTTAGGTGAAACTTTCTATAGCAGCTCCCCCTGCCTTATGCCAACGGGAACTACTGTTTATCGTCCTCACACCGCAGGTGTGGTCTGTGAAGTGACCGGAACAAGAGGCATTCAGGTTCAAGTCTGCTTGGATTTTGGATGGTAGTCTTATGAAGGGAGAAAGCTATCATGATAAAAAAGCGTTTGGCGATACTTCCGGATATTCTCGTTTTGGCCGGAATCATCTGCCTTCTGAACTATCTCTATCTGAATGAGAAGACGGCTGTCTTGTCCCATCCAGCTTTCGGCGCGGATTTTATCCGTGCGGTGCTTCTTTTCCTTTTCGGTGTGTTTGTGCAGCGCCGTTATCTTTTTCAAACCTTCCGCAGTGCAGAAAAAAAACATCTTTCGCCTTTTTTTCTGATTCTATTTCTCGTCTTTTTTCTTCTCTCCATTCATCAGACTCTTCAGTATACGATTCTGCGGGCTGTTCCACTGCATGATGTTTTTTATTTTTTTGCGTATCCCTTTGGATTCGGGACATTGGAGCCGTTGCTTACTTTTTTCTCCTCTATATTTTTTGTGCGAATGGTAAGCCTGAAAGCATCTGCCGATAGATAAAATTCAAAAAATTGCATTTTGACACAAATTGTGTCAAAATAGTTTGCGATGAATGAAATCGCATCGCAGAAAAAGCCTCCGCGCCGATTGGCGCGGGGGCTTTCTTAGAATGTCAGAAGCGGTGCAAGGCCCTGCCGGGCGCATCCGTTGTTTGGCGCTCCGATTTCCTCTTTTTTATCACGAGGGGAATCAAGCGTTTCCCCCGGGGCCCTTACAGCTCGAGCGTGACCCGCTTGCCGCCCGGGGTATAGGGCGTCATTTTGACCCCCGCCATTTCAAACAGGCGCTTGGAGGCCTTCACGGCGTCTGTTTCCGCGTATTTATCGGAAAGGTACACAACCTCCCGGATGCCGCTCTGGATGACCGCCTTGGCGCATTCGTTGCAGGGGAACAGCGTGCAGTAAATGCGGCTGCCCCGCAGCCCGGAGCCGGGGTAATTCAGAATGGCGTTGAGCTCGGCGTGGCAGACGTAAGCGTATTTCGTTTCGAGCATGGCGCCTTCGCGCTCCCAGGGGAGCTCGTCGTCCGAGCAGCCGGAGGGCATCCCGTTGTAGCCTACGGAGAGGATTTTATTTTCCGGGCTCACGATGCAGGCGCCCACCTGGGTGCCGCCGTCTTTGCTGCGCTGGGCGGAAAGCAGGGCAATGCCCATGAAGTATTCGTCCCACCGGATATAATCGGTACGTTTCAAGGGAAAACCTCCTTTTCGAGGCCCTTCTGGGGCTCTTTCCCAAATTATATCAAAACGGCGCGCAAAGCGCAATACGGGGATGGCCGCAAAAAACCGCACCCAAATTGGTTCCATAAACCAAGTGGGGAACACCGGGCGCCCAATGAGCGCCCCTACGGCGGCACTGGAAAGCGAGCCGCACTTGGCTTTGGCGTAGGGGCGGCCACCGGCCGCCAGCCGAAAACAATGTTGCCGCCCCCTGCGATGAAGCCGACAAAAAGCAGCAGGCTTTCCTCGAAAGCCTGCTGCTTTTATATTACTCCGTTTCTGCTTTTTAAAGATGATCGTGCTGGAATACGATATCCCACACGAAGGAGAAGACCACGCCGCACATCAGCACATACGGGGCGGCGCTTGCGGCGTCCTCCGAAAAGAGGAGGTAACCGGCCCTGCCGGTCGCGCTGTTCAGCAGGAGCCCCGCGCCCGCGGCCAGCAGCAAAGCGGCTCCGAGCGCCAGGCTTACCACCAGCAGGCGCTTGGCGCGCCGGTCCATGCGGCCCACCTGCTCGGTGAACGCGTTCCAGTGCCTTTTCATGCCTGATTCCTCCCCGTGCTGTTATCGCCTTTATTGTAAGGCAGGGAAAAGGGGAAGGGCAATGCAAAAATATTGGAAGCTTAGGAGCGGAAGCCCTCCAGCTTCTTGACCGGATAGCGCTTGATGGCCTTATCGTTGAGGGTCTCCTTGAGGCTGCCCGCAAGGGAATCGAACTCCGCGTTCATTTCGTCGCTTTTGAGCAGCTGGAGGACGTTATTCGAATAGGTCTTCACATAATAGGGGTTGTTGGAGATATCGCCCACGCGGATGATGACATGCATCTCGGAATCGAGCTCCACGACCGAGGCTTTATTGACCTCGCTGTCGAACACCGCGGAGATGAGCTTTGCCGTATTCCCGCCGCTTTCAATAGATTCCTTCGAAACCACGATAACGCTCGAATCGTATTCTGTGGTGCCCTGGGTCGTGCTTTCCGTAGTACCGGTGGTATCTTCCGTGCCGGTGGCGGGCTCGGTGGCCGCCGCGGTGGTGGGCTCCACGCCGGTGGTGATGAGGGTTACCTGGGCGTCGAAATAGGCTTTCACATCGTCAAACGCTTCGCCGTTGTTGAGGCGCTGGGAGCAGGTATCGCACAGGGACTTCAGCTTTGCAACCACGTCGCTGTCATAGGCTTCGCCGGTGGAGGTGTTGGTTTTGCCGACGGAAAGGGCCTTTACGGTAGCGAAATTTTCAATGAGGCCGGTGAGGATATCGTTTTCCGGCACCTCGCGGGAGCCGCCCTCGCCGTAGTATGCGTTGAAAATGGCGTTCTGCTTGAGTCCGTACTCGGTATATAAGCGGAAAGAGTCTTCACTCACGCCGGCCTTCTGGAGCTTGTCCTTCTGCGGCTCCCAGTAATTCGTGACGCTCGATTCCAGCACCTGCTGGTCGTCCACCGTGAGGGTGAGACTAAGCTCGGTGAACAGGTTGTTCACCGCAACATACTTTTTGCAGGATTCCACGGCCTTTTCCTGCACCCACTCGGAGAAATCCTTGTTTTCCACCTTGAGGGAGTAATAATCCGGGGCTTCGGTGGCCTCCGTCGTCTCCGAGGAAGCTTCGGTGGCGTCTTCGGAATCCGTGGAGTCCGCCTCGTTGATCTTATTGATGGCTTCCTGCTGGGCGTCGATCATGAAGAGGGTGTAGAGGCCGGCAGGAATATCGGTATCGCCGATGGTCATGGCGATGCGGGTATCTTCGCCGAAGGAGCACGCGGAGCAGGTGAGAAGCAGGGCAGCCGCGAGCAGAACGGCCAGGGTCTTTTTCATTTTAGACATGAGTGAAATCCTCCTTAAAAGGTCGTGCAATATCTTTTGAATTATACAACAAACAACAGGCTTTGTCTATAGGCCCCCGCGCCGAAAAAAATTCCGTAACACATTCCCGGGGACCTCCATAGTATGTGAATGAAGGCAGGAAAGGAGGAAAACGACATGTGTGGTAACAGCTTCTTCGGAGGCGGCAATGATTGCACCTGGATCATCCTTTTAATCATCATCATTTGCTGCTGCTGTAACAACAATGACCGTAGCGGTTGTGGTTGTGGCTGCTGCGATTAATCCTCGCAGTTTGTTTCTCACGGGATATTGAACTCCCGAAAGAGGCAGGAAGCGCTTTGCTTCCTGCCTCTTTTCCTTTACCAAAAAAGAAAATGCCGTCCGGAAGAAAATTCTCCGGACGGCAGAAGCTTTTTATTTTATAAATTCGCAGAACGCGCGGTAGGCCATATACAGATCGAGCTTCGAAATGGTTTCGAAGGGCGCATGCATGGAAAGGACGGGCACGCCGAGGTCTACCGTGTCCACGTTCATGTTGGCGATATACATGGCCACCGTTCCTCCGCCGCCCTTATCCACCGCGCCGAGCGAGCCGGTCTGCCAGACCACGCCCGCGCTGTTCAAGAGCCTGCGGATATAGCCCATGTATTCGGCGGAAGCATCGCTCGTGCCGGATTTGCCGCGGGAGCCGGTGTATTTCGTGATGACCACGCCGTAATTCACGAGGCAGCTGTTTCGTTTTTCGTAAACGCTCGGGAAATTGGGGTCGAAGCCGGCGTTCACATCGGCCGAGAGACACATGGAGCGGGAGAGGACGTCGTAGCCGTCCACCCCGTTTAAGCGGCCGAGCGCGTAAATAAAGTCCTTGAGATAGGAGGACTGCAGGCCGGTGTTGCCTTCGCTCCCGATCTCCTCCTTATCCGCCAGCACGCAGACGGCGGTGTATTCCGGCGTTCCGCTTTCGAGGAGCGACATAAACGCCGGGTAGGCGCACACGCGGTCGTCATGCCCGTAGCCGCCGACCATCGAGCGGTCGAAGCCGATATCCACGGCGTGGCACGCGGGCACGGCCTCCAGCTCGGCGCTGATAAAATCGCCTTCGACGATGCCGTATTTCTCGTTCAGGAGCTTCATGATGTGGAGCTTGACCGCTTCGGAAGCCTTATCGTCTGCAAACGGGCGGCTGCCCACGAGGATGTTGAGATCCTCTCCCGCAATGGCTTCGTTCATCGGCCGCTTGACCTGCTCGGTAGCGAGATGGGGAAGCAGGTCGTTCACCACGAACTGCGGGTCGCCGGGGTCTTCGCCGATGCGGATTTCCACCGTGGAGCCGTCTCCCCGCACCACAACGCCGTGGAGCGCCAGCGGGACGGTGGGCCACTGGTACTTTTTGATGCCGCCGTAATAATGGGTTTTGATATAGGCGAGCTCCGAATCCTCGTAAAGCGGGTTGGGCTTGAAATCGAGGCGGGGGGAGTCGATATGGGCGGCGACGATGCGCACGCCCTCCGAAACGGGCCGGCGGCCGATTTTTGCGAGAAGCACCGCCTTGCCCCGGTTGTTGACGTAAACCTTATCCCCCGCCTTCGGCCTCGCAGAGGGGGAAAAGGGCACGAAGCCCTTCGCCTCGGCCGCGGCCAGAGTGCTTTTTACCGCCTCGCGCTCAGTTTTGGATGCGTCCAAAAACGCGCGGTAGCCCTCGGCAAAGCGAAAAATTTCGGCTTCTTCCTCGGGAGAAACGCGGAACCAGCCGTTCTTGTTTTTCAGCAGAAGCTGTTCGGCGAGCTTCTCTGCCGGTGTTTTTTGCTGTTCATTCATATAAAGGGTCCTTCCTTTCTGTAAACGGCACGGCGAAACCCAGCCGCGCCGGATGGTATGCACGGGGGAGAAAAGCCGCGGGGCTTCAATCGGTATAGGCAAAGGCGGGGTCGCCGCCGTAAAGCTTGCTGTAGCGCGCGTAATTCTCCACGATTTTATACACGTAATTATCCGTTTCGGAAATGGGGATCACCGCGAGATTTTCGCCGTCCGGCGAATAGTGCGTATCCTTCAGCCAGCGGTTCACGTTTCCCCGGCCCGCGTGGTAGGCCGCGGCGGCGAGGCGCAGGTTCTGAAACTCTTTGAAATGGCACGAAAAAATATACACGCCGTATTGGATGTTGGTTTCGGGATCGAGGATATCGTCTGCCGGGCGGGCGGCGTCACCCATTTTGTTTTTGGCCCAGTCGAAGGTTTCAGGGGTGATCTGCATCAGCCCCAGTGCTCCGGCGTTCGAGACGGCCTCGGGGTCAAAATTGCTTTCGGTTTTGATGATGGCGTAAACGAGGAGCGGGTCGATATCGTATTCGCGGCTGTATTTCGTGACGAATTCGCCGTATTTCACCGGGTACAGGGCCTTCATGACCCTCGGATACCCGAGGACGCACACGGTAATAAGCAGCGCGGCCGCCAGAAGGAAACAGGCCGCTTTTACCGTTTTTCGCATGGCGGCACCCCCTTTACCCGCAGGAGCCATTCGTCCGCCTGACGGTACAGCTCCAGTATATCGCCCCGGTTATAAAGGATATCGTCGGATTTTGCGAGATAGAATGCATCCGGCTGCCCGGCGCCGATGCGCAGAGCGGCGGCCTCCTCGGAAAGGGAATCCCTTTGGCGCACGCGGCCCGCGCGCAGGGCGGGGTCGGCCAGAACGGCGAGCGTGCGGGTGCAGAGAGAATCTGCCCCCGCTTCAAACAGCAGGGGAGCGTCCAGAATAATAAAAGCTTTCCCCTCCCGCAGGCAATCATCCAGCTCCGTCTTCATTTTTTCACAGATGGCGGGATGGGTGATCGCATTGAGGCGGGCGGTGCTTTCGCGCGAAGAAAAGGCCTTCGCGCCGAGGGCGGCGCGGTTGAGGGTTCCGTCTTCCCGGAGGATCTCTTCTCCGAACGCCTCCGCGAGGCGGCGGAGTACGGGGCCGGGCCCGGTCACGGCCCGGGCGGCTTGATCGGCGTCGATCACGGCGGCGCCGTATGTTTCGGAAAAATAGGCCGAGAGCAGGGATTTTCCCGCCCCGGTGGGGCCGGTCAGCCCCAGGATAAAGGCCTGGCCGTTCCCGGAGGCGCACGGCCGGGGAACCGGCGGCGCTTCCGGCACAGCCGTGCCGGGTGCGGCGGTTTCCTCCCCGGTTGCCCTGCCGGGCTGCGCCGGCTGCCTTTCCTCCGCCTGTGGTGGGGCCGGCGCCAGCGGTATCACCGTAAACCCGGCGGCCCGTATGAGCCGGTTGTAAACCGCGAGCTCCACGCCCTGCTGCCGGGGGGAGCGGGCGTAAACGGTGCGGGCCCCCATTTCATCCAGACGGCGGAGGGCGGAAAAAAGCCCCTGCGCCTGGGATGCGCCGTCCTCTTCCCTGCCGTATGCCACGGCGGGGCAGAGAAGCCTTCCTTCTTCTCCCTCAAAGCAGAGGGCGAACACGCCCGGCGCGGCCTTTTGGTTTACATAATCTATATATTCCTGCAGCGGGCCGTCCAGCAGAACGACCGAGGCTTTCGGGGAATAGTGCTTATACTTCATGCCGGGGCTCGATGCCGCCCGGCCTTCGCACAGCCCGTGCAGCACGGCTTCATCCACCTCCACGGAGCCGAGCACTCGCTCGATCATTTCGGGGGTAATGCCGCCGGGGCGCAGGATGCGGGGCGTGGACGTGCAGAGGGTGACGACGGTGGATTCCACCCCTACCCGGCACTCGCCGCCATCCACCACCGCGTCGATTTTGCCGCGCATGTCTTCCAGCACGTGGCGGGCCGAGGTGGGGCTGGGGAGCCCGGAGGTGTTGGCGGATGGGGCGGCCAAGGGCAGGCCGCAGAGCGAGATGATGTGCCGCGCCACCGGATGCGCAGGCATGCGGATGGCAACGGTATCGAGCCCGCCGGAGGTTTCCTTCGGCACGAGCCCGGATTTCGGCAGGATGATGGTGAGCGGCCCGGGCCAGAAGGCCTCCGCGAGCTTTAGCGCCGCCGGGGGGATTCCCCCCCGCACGAGAGGGCGCATTTCCGAAGGCGCCGCGATATGCACGATGAGCGGGTTATCCGAAGGGCGGCCCTTTGCCGCATAAATGCGGCGGGCGGCCTCGGGGGAGAGGGCGTTTGCCGCGAGCCCGTACACCGTTTCGGTGGGGATGCCCACGAGCCCGCCCCGCCGGAGGATGCCGGCGGCTTCTTCCAGCTCCGGTTCGGAACAGCCGAGCAGCTTGGTTTCTGGCAAGAAAAACGCTTCCTTTCGGGATTATTGGCCGGAGCCGTCCGCGAGGCTCAGCTTTTCGGCGCGGTCGGCGGTGATGAGCGCATCGATGATCTCATCGAGGTCGCCGTTTAAAACCGCTTCGAGGCGGTAGAGGGTGAGGCCGATGCGGTGGTCGGTCACGCGGCCCTGCGGGAAATTATAGGTGCGGATGCGCTCGGAGCGGTCGCCGGAGCCGACCTGGGAGCGGCGGTCGCTGGCGATTTTTTGATTCTGCTCCTCCATCATTTTTTCATAGATGCGCGAACGCAGCACTCGCATGGCCTTTTCCCGGTTTTTGTGCTGGCTGCGCTCGTCCTGGCACTCCACGATGGTGCCAGTGGGCAGATGGGTGATGCGGATGGCCGATTCGGTTTTATTCACGTGCTGGCCGCCCGCGCCGCTGGAACGGTAGGTGTCGATCTGGAGGTCGGCGGGGCTGATTTCGAGTTCGACCTCCTCCGCCTCCGGCAGCACGGCCACGGTTACGGCGGAGGTGTGGATGCGCCCGGCGGTCTCGGTTTCGGGAACGCGCTGCACGCGGTGCACGCCGCTCTCGAATTTGAGGCGGGAGAAGGCGCCGTCCCCCTCGATCATGAAGCTGATTTCCTTATAGCCGCCGAGCTCGGTCTCGTTTTCGCTCACGATCTCGGTGCGAAAGCCCTTCGCCTCGGCATACATGGAATACATGCGGAAAAGCGTGCCCGCAAACAGGGCGGCCTCCTCCCCGCCCGTGCCGGCGCGTATTTCCACGATGACGTTTTTCTCATCGTTCGGATCGCGCGGCAGGAGCAGGATTTTGAGCTCGCCGCCGAGCGCTTCGGCCCTCGTGCGGCTTTCTTCCCATTCCTCCTCCGCGAGCTCGCGCAGCTCCCGGTCGGTTCCGGGGGCGTCCAGAAGGGAGCGGGCCTCCGCCTCCGCGGCCCTCGCGGCGGAGTATTCCCGGTATTTTTCAATGAGCGGGGTGAGCTGCTTATATTCCTTCATGAGCTTCGTATACTGCTCCTGGTCGGAAACGACTTCTGGGTCATACAGTTTTGCGGCGATTTCCTCATACCGCTGTTCGGTCGCGCCGAGTTTTTCAAACATATCCGTTACCCTTTCTGTGGTGATGTGGAAACTGGATGGGCTTATTCGTTCTCCTCCGGCCGGAGGATTTTTTTGATGTTTTTTTCGCATTTCACCCGCGGGATCATAAATTCCCTGCCGCAGCCGAGGCAGCGCAGGCGGAAATCCATCCCCGAGCGCAGGACGAAGAACCGCTTCTCCCCGCAGGGATGCGGCTTTTTCATTTCGAGCGTATCTCCGCACCGGACGTCCATGTTAACGGCGCACCTCCAAGCGTTGCGTGGGTTATGAGCACGCAAATCCCCAAATTTTATTTATTGTAACACAAGAGAGGAAGGCAGGGCAAGGGGAAGGGCGCGCCGACGGGCAAAAACTTGCAGGCCCGGAGCCTTCGCGAATAAGCGGCCGTCCTCGGTTTACCGCAATAAAAAATAGCCGCGAATACGCGCCCATTTCCCGGCGGAATTGTTCAGCGGCTGTTTTTTTGGCGCATGCGGCGTTTCTTACGCCGCGCGCAGAGATCTCACGTCTGTTGCCCGCTGGGCGGGCAATCTATAAAAATTATTTAAGGGAGCGGCAGTTTTTTGCCGCTCCCTTTGTGCTTCCATATTCGCAGAAAGGGAGGCTCGACTGGCGGCCGGTACGGAGGCCGGAAAGAGAAAAACGGCGCGGAAGACCGCTCCCCGAGGAGGAGGGGCTTCCGCGCCGCAGGAGGAACGGGGATCCGGCTCAATTGAGCTCCGGATGGGTGGCTTCGGCCATATAAATGGTCCACTCGGCGATGTTGGTGGCGTGGTCGGCGATGCGTTCCGCATACTTTGCCACGAACATCAGGTTGACGGTGCCGAGCGTCTGGTCGGTGTTCTGGGAAAGCTGTGAGCATAGATCGAGGATAAGGCGCTCGTAGAGAGCGTCCACCTCATCGTCGTCCCGGCAGATCTGCTCGCAGTGCTCCGCATTTCGCGAAAGGCAGGCGGAGAGGGCGGCGGAAAACATATCGTGCGAGCGGCGGAGGAGCCTTGAAAGCCCGGCGAGAGCATCTGCGTCCGGCCGGGAGGGGGATTTGCGGAGGATCTCGCAGATATCGCAGCACTGGTCGGCCACACGCTCCACGTCTGTGATGATCTTGAGCGTGGCGGCAATCACGCGCAGGTCCTTTGCCAGCGGCTGCTGCCGCGCAATGAGGCTCATGCAGGACTGCTCGATATAATGCTCGAGTTTGTCGATCTGGTCGTCCCCGGCGATCACGGCGGTCGCTTTTTCCATATCGAAATCGCGCACCGCCTCGATGGTGCGGCACATGGCCTCGTCCGCGAGGCCGCCCATTTCGGCGAGCATGTCCCGCAGATGCGTCAGTTCCTTTCGAAATAAATCTCTCATAATTAACGTTACGTCCCTTCCCCGGTCATCCGAACCGGCCGGTAATATATTCTTCGGTCTTTTTATTCTGCGGGCTGCGGAACATGGCTTCCGTCTTCCCGTATTCCACCAGCTCGCCGAGCAGGAAAAAGGCCGTGCGGTCGCTGATGCGCGCCGCCTGCTGCATGTTGTGGGTCACGATGATGACGGTGTATTTCTTCTTGAGCTCCGCCATCAGGTCCTCGATCTTGAGAGTGGAAATGGGGTCGAGGGCGGAGGTGGGTTCGTCCATCAGCAGGACCTCCGGCTCTACCGCCAGCGCGCGGGCGATGCACAGGCGCTGCTGCTGCCCGCCCGAAAGGCCGAGCGCGGATTTTTTGAGGCGGTCCTTCACTTCGTCCCACAGCGCCGCGCCGCGGAGCGAGCTTTCCACCAGCTCGTCGAGCTTTGTGTGGGATTTGATCCCGTGCACGCGGGGACCGTAGGCGATGTTGTCGTAAACCGACATCGGGAAGGGGTTCGGCTTCTGAAAGACCATGCCCGCCCGGCGGCGCAGGAGGGTAACGTCGGTGCGGGAATCGTAAATATCCTCGCCGTCGAGCTCCACGCGGCCCGTGATGCGGCAGTTGTCAACAAGGTCGTTCATGCGGTTGAGGGTTTTGAGGCAGGTGGATTTTCCGCAGCCCGAGGGGCCGATGAAGGCGGTGATCTGCTGCTCCGGGATATCCATTGTCACACCCTTCAAGGCCTGGAAGTCACCGTAAAACAGGTTCAGGTTTTCCATGAGCACTTTTGTTTTCATATATGTTTATCCTTTCTTGAGTGCCTTGGCGCAGAACGCCGCCAGACGGTTTAAGAGGAACACGATAATCAGCAGCACGGCGGCTGTGGCAAAGGCGGTATTCATGGCGTCGGCAGAGGTTGCCTGCTTGGCGACGTGGTAGAGATGCAGGGTGAGCGTGCGCCCGCCCTCGAGGATATGGGAGAACACACCCTTCGGCATCTGGTAGGAGAGGCCCACGGTGAAGAGCAGCGCAGCCGATTCCCCCACCACGCGCCCCACGCCCAGAATCACCGCGGTGAGCACGCCCGGCATGGCGCAGGGGAGCACGATGCCGCGGATCACACGGAGCTTGCCTGCGCCGAGCGCCATGGCGCCTTCCTGGTAGGAAACGGGCACGGCGAGCAGGGCTTCCTCCGTGGAACGGATGATGGTGGGCAGGATACAGATGCTCATGGTGAGGCATCCGGCGAGGATGGAGGTGCCGAGCCCGAACAGGATGCAGAACACCGTGTAGCCGAAGAGGCCGAACACGATGGAGGGGATGCCGGCTAAAATTTCCGTGGTAAAGCGGATGGCGCGCACGAGCCTGCCCTGCTTCGCATACTGGGTGAGGTAAATGGCGGAGCAGATGCCCACGGGCGCCGCGATGAGAAGGGTGATCACCACCACATAAAGCGTGTTGATAATCATGGGCAGGATGCCCTGCAGGGCCTTGTTGCTTACGGAATAGGCGGTGGAAAGGAAGGTCCATGAAATGTGAGGCACGCCCTTGACGAGGATATAGGAAAGCAGGCCGATGAGGATGGCGAGGGCGGCGAAGGCAGCGAAGTAAATGAGAAAGAGGAGGAAGGCGTCGCCCAAGCGGCGCTTGTTCCGGTAGAGGCTGTGGGAGTTATTGTCCAAGCTTTTTCGCTCCTTTCCGGGAGATCACCGTAAAGCTGATATTGACCACCATAATAAAGAGGAAGAGGATGAGCCCGATGGCAAAGAGCGCCTGGCGGTGCAGGCCGGAGGCGTAGCTCATTTCCATCACGATGCCCGCCGTCATGGGGCGGACGGTGCCGAGCAGGGTGGGAAACTGCACCATGTTGCCCGCCACCATCACCACCGCCATGGTTTCGCCCACCGCGCGCCCAACGCCCAGGATAACGCCCGCAAGGATGCCGGAACGGGCGGCGGGCACGGTAACGCGGAAAATGGTGGAAACAGGCGTTGCGCCGAGGCCGAGGGAGGCTTCCCGGTAGGAAACGGGCACGGCCTGCAGGGCGTTTTCCGAAACACTCACGATGGTGGGCAGCACCATAATGGAAAGGATGAGCATCACCGCGAGCAGGCTTTCGCCGATACTCCGGTTCGGGAAGGCCGCGCGGATGGCCGGCACAATCACGAGCATGCCGAAGAAGCCGTAGATCACAGAGGGGATGCCGGCCAGCAGCTCGATGGCGGGCCGCACCACGCCGGCGAGCCTGCGGGGAGCCACCTCGGAAAGGAACACGGCGGTGAGGAGGCCGATGGGCACGCCGATGAGCACCGCGCCGACGGTTCCGAAAACGGTGGCGAGGATCATATTAAGGATGCCGAAGGAAGGGGTTTCGGCGGTGGGCTTCCACTCGGTGCCGAAGAGAAAGTTGGTAAGCCCGATTTCCGCAATGGCGGGCACGCCGGAAAAGATCATGTAAAGGGTGATGGCCGCGACCGACCCGACCGAGAGGCAGGCGAACACGCGGAACACCGATTCCGCCAGACGCTCGCTGCCGAGGGTGGCCATATCGAGGAGCGACGCGGCGACGCCTGAAACGAGGGCGAGCACAAACACCCAGTGGTAGGTAACAGCGAAGCCGCTCGCACCGAGGGAAGCGGCCGCCTTCGTGACCTCGCCGGAGGAAAGGAGGAGCACGATGGGGCACAGGGCCGAGAGGATATGGCAGGCCGCGGCTGCCGGCGCTTTTTTCTTCAGCACCAGCACCCCTCCCGCGAGGGCGAGGGCCGCGCAGAGGGCGAGAGCCAGCGGCATGATAAACGGAAAGCCAATGAGATAACCCCGTACGCTGAGGCGGGATACAAACATGTTGATGCCCGAAACGGGATAAAGCGCCCGGTCGATCTGATAGGTCATCACCGGCAGGAAAAAAAGCAGGAGGGGCGGCAGGGAGAGAAATGCGGCAGCGGCGCTTTTCCAGCCGGAAAGCCTTCTCTGGGGCGCGCGATTTTCCTGTAACATAGCTTCTTTCATCAATTCCTTTCAAACGGAAGGAAGCGGAACCGGAACCGGTTCCGCTTTTCTCCGCAGTCGCGCGAAGCAAACGCTTCGCGCGGCCGGTTTATTTTTCTACCGGCACGAGGTGGAAGCTTTCCAGAACCTTTTTGCCTTCGTCAGAGTATACATAGTCGAACCAGGCATTGATGAGCTCGTTATCGGAACCCTTTTTGAAAATCTGCACGAAGGGGCGCTGGATTTTATAGGAGCCGTCTGCAATGGTATCCGCGTTCACGGTGACCCCGCCGACCTTGACCGCCTTGATGCTCTCGCTCACCGACGCGTAGGAAACATAGCCGACGGCATTTTTATCGCTGGCCACGCGGGCGGCCACATCGCCGGTCTCCGCGAGGGTGGCGGCGTAATTGGCCTTGCCCTTGCCGGTCACGATGTCTTCAAAGCCGTCGCGCGTGCCGGAGCCTTCCTCACGGCCGATCACCGTAATGGACGCATCCGCTCCGCCCACGTCCTTCCAGTTGGTGACCTCGCCGGTGAAGATGGCCTTGATCTGGTCGAGAGTGAGGTCGGCTACCGCGTTGTCCGGATGGACGACCACTGCGATACCGTCGAGGGCGATGGTGCGGCTGGTGAAATTGCCGGGGTTATCGGAATCCTTCAGCGCGCGGCTCATGTTGCCGATCAGCGCGACGCCGTCGTTCACCGCGGTGGGAGCGGCGCCCGAGCCGGTCGGTTCGAGGCGGAAGGTGACGTCCGTATTCTTTTCCGTGAATTTTTCCGCGAGGGCGGTAACCGAGTCCTGCATGGAGGTGGAGCCGTTGAAGCTCAGCTCACCCGAAAGGGAGGCGTTTCCGGCCTGGGTGGAAGGAGCGGCGGCGCTGCCGTCTCCCGAAATGGTGGACTGGCATCCTGCAAACAGCATTGCAAAGCACAGAAGCAGGGAACAAACGAGAAGCCCGTGTTTTTTCATGATGAATTCTCTCCTTTTTCTTTTTGTACTTGTAACGATAAA
>CAUBKG010000022.1 GCA_958436475.1 uncultured Clostridia bacterium | reverse complement strand
TAAGAATACCTTATTATTATATGGTAAGCAGAGTTTTACCCATGGGATCGTGCCGAAAAACACGCGAATCCGGTTAAAATTGTTCGATCCGCCTCTGCTTTCGGAGCAGGGTGCGCCGTTCCGCGGCCTCCCATTCGGCCCGCTCCTCATCGGTCGAGAGAATAAGGCGGGGAACTGGGGTAGGGCGGCCCTCTTCATCCAGGGCAACCATGGTGAGATACGCGCGGTTAACGATTTTTTTGGAGCCGTCCAGCTCCTCCACAAACGTATCCACCCGGACCTCCATGGAGGTCCGGCCCACATGGGTTATCATCCCCACGAGCACCACGGTGCTGTTGATATGCGCAGCCGCTTTGAAATGGAGGTTGTCGATGGATACGGTGGTTACGTTCCGGTTGCTGTGCCGCCTTGCCACCACCGCGGCCACCACGTCGATCCACTCCACCAGCTTGCCGCCGAACAGGCGGTGGAAGCCGTTTATCTGTTCGAACATGATGATCTGCACCTGCTCGGTGCGGGATTCGGCCACGGTTTTTGCGCGCGGCTCCTGCATGAAGATCCCTCCCTGGGTATTTGTTTTTTTTTGATAAAATAAAACGATCTGCCGCCCCTCGGAAGTAAGCCGGGGCAGAGGGCGGCAAAGCGGCGTATCACCCTTTGCACCGCTCCCGGTATGCGGCTCCAAGCGCCCCGCCCCTGCCGCTGTTTGTTCCATTGTAGCCCACTCGGAGAGCTTCGTCCAGAAAAATCCTCTTTTTTTAATGTATTTTTCCGAAAACAATGGTATTCTATACATGCGGCTTTTTTACTGCTTCGCAGCAAAAATTTTGACCATGCGGGCCGGGAACGGCACGCATGCCTGCGGAATCCACATGCATCGCTAAGGATTCCGCAGGCGCAGAAGGCCGCCAAACCGTTCCTCCGGGAACGGCGCTGCATTCGCAGCTGTTTTTTATCGAACATGCGGTGCGGCGGATCTGTTTTTTGAGGTGAATGTGGTATATGGGAAAGGAAGGGCGCGCTGCTCCGGGCGGCGCGGAAATGAATACGGCCTATGAAACGCTGCGGCGTTTTCGAAATTTTCGGTATGTCCTGGTGCTCGAAGGGGCGCTCGTCGGCGTGCTCGGCGGGGTGGTTTCGGTTCTGTACCGGCTGCTGATCGAAAAGGTGCAGCAGCTGCCGGGGCTCGTCCGGGAAGCTGCTGCTTCCCGCCCTTGGCTCATCCCGCTGTGGTTTTTCATCCTGCTTCTGCTTGCAGGCGCCGTCACGTTTTTTGTGAAGGCGGAGCCGTACATAAGCGGGAGCGGCATCCCTCAGGTAGAGGCGGAAATCCACGGCCAAATCCGCCAGAAATGGTGGAAGGTGATTTTATATAAGATCGCCGGCGGTGCCATCTGCATCGGCGCGGGGCTGTCGCTCGGCAGGGAGGGGCCTTCCATCCAGCTCGGGGGCATGGCGGCGAAGGGCTTTTCCCGCGCAACCCACCGCGTGCGCATCGAGGAAAAGCTCCTCATCACCTGCGGGGCGAGCGCGGGCCTTTCGGCCGCCTTCAACGCCCCCTTTGCGGGCGTGCTGTTTTCACTGGAAGAGCTGCACAAAAACTTTTCGGTAGAGGTGCTCCTTTCTACCATGGCGGCCTCGGTCGCATCCGATTTTGTTTCCCGGAACGTATTCGGGCTTACCCCCATCTTCGAATTCCATATCGAATCGGTTATGCCCCTGCGCTCTTACTGGCTGATCCTGCTTTTGGGAATCGTGCTGGGCCTTCTTGGCGTGCTGTATCAGAAAACGCTTCGGAAAACCCAATGGCTTTACGGCAAGCTGCCTGGAATTTTCGGCCGCTACCGTCTGGCGATTCCCTTCCTGCTGGCCGGCGTTTTTTGCTTTCTCTGCCCGGAGGTGCTCGGCGGGGGAAGCAGCCTCATGCCGGCGCTTACCGGGCAGCAGTTTCTCCTTTCCTTTACGCTCGTGCTGTTTATACTGAAATTCTTCTTTTCCATGGCCAGCTTTTCCTCCGGCGCGCCGGGCGGCATTTTTCTGCCTCTGCTGGTGCTGGGGGCGCTGGCGGGCGGTGCGTTCGGAACGGGGGCAATCGCGCTCGGCGCCGTGGAAGGCACCTATTTTCAGAATTTTATCATTCTTGCCATGGCGGGATATTTTGCGGCGATCGTGCGCGCGCCCATCACGGGTATCGTGCTGATTTGTGAGATGACCGGCTCCTTCACCCAGCTGCTTTCACTCACCCTCGTTTCCCTCAGCGCCTATGTAGTAGCAGACCTCCTGAAATGCGAGCCGGTGTATGACTATTTGCTCCGTCGCCTCGTGGGCCGCGGAGAAGAAGGGAAGGATGCAGAGGACGAGGCCAAGGTGCTGCTGGAGATTCCGGTGCACCATGGCTCGCCGGCCTGCGGCAAATCCATCGGGCACATCCCCTGGCCGAAGGACTGCCTGATCGTTTCAGTCAGGCGCGACGGTGGTGAGGTGCTCCCGAAGGGCGGCACCGCCATACACGCGGGAGACGTAATTGTGCTGCTCAGCCGGGAACAGGAAGCATTTTTTGTGCGGGAAGCGGTGACGGAGCTCTGCCAGACCATGGAACCATACGGCGCCGGACGCCGGATACGCCTGCGGCGAAGCGGGCGGAAACGCATGGACGGCAGGAAATAAAGCAGGAAAAATGCAAATATATTTCTATTGAAAAAGGGCGAAAATGGAAGATACCTGCTGAAAAAACGGCCCTTCGGCGGATGTTTATAATTTGTTCATACTTTTTGGTAAATCGGCACTTGCAAATGAATAAAAATTTGTGTAAACTGTATACAGGTGAAACTATGGCCTGCCTGCGGGTTCATGCGTTATGTCAATCCCATCCAAGTGAGGGCAAATCACAGGCATCTCTTCCCAGAGGGGAGGGTGGGAGCAGGTCCGAATCCGCTGTAAGGCCGCAGTGCACCGGCAGTTTGCCGCAGACCCAAATTAACGCGCGTCCCATGCTGCGGGCAGAGGCCCGCCGTCTGAAAGGGCAGGGGGCGGCAGTTTTAGGAGGAGAATTATGTCAAACAGGCTTTTTCAGGGAATCATCCATCAGATGCGCGAAGCCATCAACCGCACCATCGGTGTGATCGATGCTTCCGCAACCATCATCGCTTGCAGCGACCTTGGCCGGATCGGGGAAGTGCAGCCGGATGTTTCGAGCGAGATGATGGGCTTTTCGGAGGTTTTTGTGAGAAACAACCTCACCTATAAGCCGTTTGGCGCGGCGCAGCGTGCGGAATACGCCGTTTTCGTGGAAGGAAACGACGAAATGGCATCGCAGTATGCGAGCATTCTCGCGGTATCGCTGTCCAACATCAAGCAGTATTACGACGAAAAATACGATCGGGGCAACTTTATCAAAAATATCATTCTGGACAATATCCTGCCCGGAGATATTTACCTGAAGGCGCGCGAGCTCCGTTTCAACACGGAGGTGGCGCGCGTTGTTCTGCTCATCCGCGTTGCGGCGAAGAACAACGACGTATCCGCCTTCGATGTGGTGCAGAATCTGTTTCCGGATAAAAACAAGGATTTTGTCATCAACATCGGCGAGGAGGATATCGTTCTCGTAAAGGAAACGAAGGAAGACACCGATCTGAAAGACCTGGAAAAGCTGGCCCGTTCGATTGCGGACACCCTTTCCAGCGAATTTTACGTGCACAGCGTTATTGGTATCGGCACGATCGTGTACGGTATCAAGGAACTGGCGCGCAGCTTCAAGGAAGCGCAGGTGGCGCTGGAGGTGGGCAAGGTTTTCGACACGGAAAAGACCATCGTGAGCTATGAAAACCTCGGTATTGCCCGACTGATTTATCAGCTCCCCACCACCCTGTGCGAAATGTTCTTAAAGGAAGTGTTCAAGAAGGGCTCCATCGAGAGCCTGGATCAGGAGACTCTGTTCACCATCCAGAAATTCTTCGAAAACAACCTGAATGTTTCGGAAACCTCCCGGAAGCTGTTTGTGCACCGGAACACGCTAGTCTACCGGCTCGAGAAGATCAAAAAGCTCACCGGCCTCGACCTGCGTGAATTCGACCATGCGATCGTCTTCAAGGTTGCTTTGATGGTAAATAAGTATTTAACTTCCAATCCGGTCAAATATTAAAGCAAAGAGAAGGTGTGCTGATTGATCGAATTTAAAGGCGTTTACAAGACCTATGATAACGGCACGAATGCCTTGAAGGACGTCAACATTCGCATCGATAAAGGCGAATTCGTCTTTATCGTCGGCGCATCGGGAGCGGGAAAAAGTACATTTTTAAAGCTGATCGTCCACGAAGAAAAGCCCAACGCGGGTGAAATCGTGGTGAACGGCTATCGGATGTCCCGCATCAAACGGAAAGAGGTTCCGTTTCTGCGGCGTACGATGGGGATCGTGTTCCAGGATTTCCGTGTGATCGATACCATGAACGTGTTTGACAACGTTGCGTTTGCCATGCGCGTGGTGGGAGCGTCCAACCGGGAGATCCGCAAGCGCGTTCCGTATATTCTGAATATCGTGGGCCTCAGCGCCAAGGCCAAATGCTTTCCGCGGGAGCTTTCCGGCGGTGAAAAGCAGAGGGTTGGCTTGGCGAGGGCCCTTGTCAATAACCCGTCGATGATTATTGCCGATGAGCCCACCGGCAACGTCGATCCCGAGATGTCTTATGAAATCGTGGAGCTTTTGAATGAAATCAACGCGAGGGGCACCACCGTCATTATGGTCACCCACGAGCATCAGCTGGTGCGCGAGTTCAATAAGCGCGTCATCATGATCGAGCACGGCTGTGTGGTTGCCGATAATGCCGAGGAGGTGTAGCGCCATGAATTTTTCAAGCTTTCGTTATCTGGTGAAAGAGGGCTTCCGCAACGTTTGGGCCAATCGGCTGATGTCGATCGCCTCGATTGCCGTCCTTTTTTCCTGCCTGCTGCTGATCGGCGCGTCGGTGCTGTTTTCCGTCAATGCCGGGAGCGCGCTCAATATGGTGGAAAGCCAGAATGTCGCCATGGTTTTCCTGAAGGACGACCTGAGCGAGGAACAAATCGCGCAGATCGGCACAAAAATCAAAAACACAGCGAATATCTCCAGCTGTGAGTTTATTTCCAAGGAGGAAGCGTTCAAGCGCCAGCTCGCCACTATGGGCGAGGAGGAGGCCGCTTTCTTTGAAGGAATGGAGGATATGAACGTCCTGCCGGACGCGTATCAGATTTCAGTGAAGGACTTGTCCGAGTACAATACAACCATATCCGCCGTCAAAGCGATCGACGGCGTTGAGGAGATCAACGGGCAGAGCGGCCTTGCGGAAACATTGTCCAGCGTCCGCCGCGCGGTCACAATCGTGGGCACGGCGCTGATCGCGATGATGTTCCTCATCTCCCTGTTCATTATTTCCAACACGATCAAAATCACGATGTACAGCCGCCGCCTGCAGATCAGCATCATGAAGGCGGTCGGTGCGACCGACTGGTTCGTGCGCGTGCCCTTCGTCATCGAAGGCATGATTTTAGGCATCCTCTCGGGGCTGCTCACACTTGGTGTGCTATACTATATTTATAAGGCGCTGCTCGTGTACCTGAACGGTACCATCAGCGGGTTCCAGTTCGTCCCCTTCGGGAGCGTCGCCTGGTATCTGCTGGCCGCATTCATCCTGATCGGTGTGATTGCGGGCGTGTTCGGCAGCCTGATTTCCATCGGCAAATACTTAAAACGGGAAGGGAGCGATTTCAGTGCGGTTTAAGGGAGCAAAACGAATTGCGGTAGCCGTGGTTGCCGTTCTTCTTGCGGCGGTGATGCTGCTTTCGGCTACCTCGGTCATGTTTTATGCATCGGCCGATTCGCTTTCGGATGCGCGGGCGCAGTATAACAGCCTCGAGAAGAAAGTGGCAAATCTCCAGAAGCAGATCAAGGAAAACGAATCCAAGGTGGAGGATAAGCAGGCCCAGAGCAAAACTCTGAAGGAGCAGATATCCACCATTGAAGAGCAGGTCGTTCTGCTGAATTCCGATATCACGAAGCTGGAATCCGAAATTTCCACCCTGAACAAAGAAGTGGAAGAAAAGGAAACGGAGATCAGCCAGAATACCGATACCTTCAAATACCGCCTGCGCGCCATGTATATGACCGGCGGCCTCTCCAATTTAGAGATCATGATGGGCGCCGATAATTTTGCGGATTTCCTCACCCGTTCACAGATGCTCCGCAGCGTGTCGGAGCACGATAAGCAGCTGATCGATTCCCTCAAATCCGACCTCGCGGATATCAGCAAGAAGAAAACCGAGGTCGAAGTTAGGAAGAAAACGGTGGAGGAAAACCGTGCAGCCCTGCAGTCGAAGTATTCCCAGCTGGAAAGCGCAAGCTCCGCCAACGAAAAGCTGATCAATGAACTGAAGCAGGACAGCGCCGAAGCGAAGGCCGCCCGTGATAAGTACATGAAAATGATGGACGACCAGCAGGCGGAAATCAACCGCATCCTCGAGGAGGCGGAGCGCAAGCGCTTGGAGCAGGAGAAACAGCAGGGCGGAGGGTCTAACAATAATGCAGCGCCCAGCGGCAAGGGCTATTTGTGGCCTCTGCCGGGGTATTCGATGATTACATCACCCTTTGGCTACCGTACTCACCCGATCTATGGCATATCCCGTATGCATACGGGCATCGATATCAGCGGCGGCAGCGTATACGGCAAGCCGATCGTTGCCTCCCGCGCCGGTACGGTGATCACGGCAACCTCTCATTACAGCTACGGAAATTATGTCATCATCAGCCATGGTGACGGCTACAGCACCCTCTATGCCCACTGCAGCCGCCTGAACGTTTCCGTGGGGCAGACGGTGAGCCAGGGGCAGACCATCGCGTTCGTAGGGAATTCGGGGGATTCTACCGGGCCGCATCTCCACTTTGAGGTCCGTAAGGGCTCCACGCCGGTAAACCCCCTTTCGTATGTCAATCGCTGATTTTTCTGCACATCGGGGCATCTCGCCCTGCAAACCCCCGAAATATCAGAAACACGGTCAAACCTCCGGCTTCCGGGGGTTTGACCTTAGCTTTATCCACGGCCTGGGCGCTTTTTCGGAAAGCCCCCGTATACTACTTGCCGGTTCCCGCCGGCGGATTGGACGATGAGAATGAATAAAAAAGTATCCCTTGGAGTGACGCTCACCTTCATTATCCTCGCGGTCGCTCTTACCTTTTCCATCACGATGCTCATTTCCTGGAACACCTTCAATAAGCACGTGTATAATGTGAACGAACGCCAGGCGATGTACAGCAAGCTGACCGAGATCGACCAGAAGGTGCGCCAGAATTACAATGGCGAGATCGATGAGCAGGAGCTCAACAACGCCATTGCCAAGGGGTATATCAGCGGGCTCGGAGACCCCTATGCCCAGTATTTCACCGCGGAAGAATATCAGGAGTACCTGGACAGCAGCGCCGGCGTTAAAGTCGGCGTGGGGCTCACGGTGGGCGTGGATGAAAACGACCGCGCCATTGTCAAAAAGGTATATTCCGGCTCTCCGGCGGAAGCGGTCGGCATCAAGGAAAACGATGAGCTCGTGAAGGTGGACGGCAAGGCGGTGTCTGAAGTGGGCATCCAGGCCGCGGCCGAGCTGCTCAAAGGCGAGATCGGGCAGAAGGTTCTGCTCACCGTCCGCCGGGGAGAGCAGGAGCTCGCATTCAACATGGAGCTCAAGCATTTCGAAACGATCTCCGTTACAGGGGAAATCATCAATAATATCGGCATCATCCGCATTACCGAATTCAATAACAATACGTATGAGCAGTTCGCCGGGCTGCTGGAGGATTACCAAGGCCGGAACGTGGCAGGGCTCGTGTTCGACGTCCGGAACAATTCGGGCGGCACGCTGGAGGCGGTCGCCAAGATCCTGGATGTGCTCCTGCCCACCGGAACGATCGTCACGGCAGAGTATAAAGACGGCACCACCGAGGTACTGTATACGTCGGATGCGAACGATGTGAAGCTCCCCATGACCGTGGTTGCGAACGGCGGCACGGCGAGCGCGGCGGAACTGTTTACCGCCGCCCTGCGCGATTACCAGAAGGCTTCCTTCATCGGCACGCAGACATACGGCAAGGGCATCATGCAGAACACCCAGAAGCTGACGGACGGCTCTGCCATCCGCATCACGGTGGCGAAATACAATCCGCCGAAAAGCGGGAATTTTGATGGTGTTGGCCTTGCTCCCGATAAGGAAGTAACCTTGAGCGCGGAGGAAACCATCCGCATCGGCCTCGATAACGAGAACGACCCGCAGATCAAGGCCGCCATGGCGGAGGTCCTTGCTAAGGCGAACCCGTAAGATGGGATAGCTAAGGCGTTCCTCCCGCTGCTTTTTTTCATTTCTGTGATATCCGCACCCGGCAGCTGCATAAGAATGGGTAGACCATTCTGCCTTGCGGCTGCCGGCCGCTTTTTGAAAACGGCGGTTTTGTATATTCCGGAAGGAAATACGCAAAACAAACCCGGAGCCGGTTTCTTATTGGGGGAGATTCCTCGTGTTCGTGGCGCTGGAGGTGCGGCCGCAGCCGCGCCGCTTTTTTCTGTGGAGATGGCTTTTTGGAAGCGAAGATCTTTTCTATGAAACCGGCCGCGCGGCCGGCGCTTCCTATACCCGGATCGTTTCCGCCTGCTCCGAGATCCCCTGGAGCCGGGTGGAGCAGGCGGCCGGAAGGGAAGCGTGGCGGCTCCTCCTCCCGGAAGGGGTGGCCCCGCCGCCGGGCAGCCGCGTGCGCCAGTATGAGCCTGCTTCTTTTTCCTTTCGCCTCCTGCTGAACGCCATGGTGCGCGTGCTGGAAGGGCAAAGGAATCTGTGCATCGCCGTGTATGATGAGCAGGCGGTGTTTCCGGAATGCCTGCCGGAGCTCGGGCTTTTTGCGAAGGATCTGCGGGTCGTTACCCGGCGCCCGGCGGCCTACCGCGTGCAGGCGGAGCGGCTCGCGCTCGAATGGGGGCTTTCGGTGCTGATTACGGAAAGCATCCGGGCGGCGGAGCAGGCAGACGTGGTTTTTGCGCCCTGCGGCTTTGAAAAGCTTTGCCGGCCGGATACGCTCGTGTTCGCACCCAGGGGGAAAACGCGGGGCGGCACGGCGGTCAGCGCGGGGGCGTTCCTCCCGCCGGAGAGGGTTGCGGGGGAGATCCCGGAGCAGTATGACCCCACGCGCTTCTGTGCGGCACTGTATGAGCAATGCCATGCGTTTCTCCCAATGGAAATACGTTCGGACGGCGTCATTGTGCAGGGCAGCCCGCTGGGATTTCATCAATGTGCACAAATTTTAATTGGGTATTGACAATATTCATAGAGTTAATTATAATAACATCTAATATCGGTATCGAAAGATACCATGGAAGAAAGAGGGATGCCACATGGAAAAACAATTTTTGTTTACCGATGACGGCCTGAAAAAATATGAAAGCGAACTGGAAGATTTAAAAGCGAACAAACGCAAGGAGATTGCAGATAAAATCAAGGTGGCCCTTTCTTTTGGAGATCTTTCCGAAAACAGTGAATACGACGAAGCCAAAAACGAGCAGGCGAAGGTGGAAGCGCGCATCGCCGAGCTGGAAGCCATGCTCAAGCACGCGAAGGTCATTTCTCACGATGAGCTTTCAGACGACGTTGTGGGCGTAGGCTCCAAGGTCGTTTTAAAGGATATAGAATTTGATGAAAATGTGGAATACCGGATCGTCGGCGCAACAGAGGCCGACCCGATGGAAGGCCTCATTTCTGATGAATCCCCCGTGGGCAGAACGCTGCTCGGCAGCAAGGTGGGGGACCGTTTGGAGGTTGAGGTTCCGGCGGGCAAGGTGATGTATCAGGTGCTGGAGATTTCCAAGTAAACCTTTTGGCGAAACAGGAAAGCGGACGATGTTTTTCACATCCGTCCGCTTTTTTTATGGGAAAAGGGTAGTGCAAACGAAAAAAACGTTGTATAATCATTTATTATATCAGCCTTCCCGAAGCCCCGGAGCAAACGGAGCAGCGGGCTGGGCCGGCATATTTTTTGCCCCCGGGGGGCGGGCGGGTGCTAAAAGGTTCCGCAGCCCGCTTCTGCACTGCCGGGACAGTCAGCATAAAGAAAGACTATGTCGAAAATGGAGGACGCAAACATGCAGGAAGAAAACAAGGCGCCCGTGCAGCCGGAAGAGGATCTGAACGAGATACTCCGCATCCGCCGGGAAAAACTCGCCGCTCTTCAGGAGGCGGGGCGCAATCCCTTTGATATCACCGTTTGCGAACGGGACACTCTGAACAGCGATATCATCGAGCATTTCGATGAGCTCGAGGGCAAAACCGTAACCATTGCCGGGCGCATGATGAGCAAGCGCGGCATGGGCAAGGCCAGCTTTATCGACGTGCACGACCGCACCGGCCGCATGCAGGTGTATGCGAAGATAGACGATATCGGCGAAGAGGTATACAGCGATTTCAAGAAATGGGATATCGGAGATATCATTTCGGTCACCGGCATGGTGTTCCGCACCCGCCGGGGAGAGGTTTCCGTCCACGCGCAGAGCGTCACCCTGCTGTCTAAATCCCTTTTGCCGCTTCCCGAAAAGTTCCACGGCCTCAAGGATACCGATTTGCGCTACCGCCAGCGGTATGTCGACCTCATCATGAACCCCGAGGTCAAGGATACCTTTGTAAAGCGCAGCCGGATCATCCAGTTCATCCGCCGTTTTCTCGACAGCCGCGATTACATAGAGGTGGAAACCCCTGTTCTCAATACCATTGCGGGCGGCGCGGCGGCGCGCCCCTTCATCACCCATCATAACACCTTGGATATGGATATGTATCTCCGCATCGCCCCCGAGCTTTATTTGAAGCGTCTCATTGTGGGCGGCATGGAGCGCGTGTATGAGATCGGGCGCTTGTTCCGCAACGAGGGGATGGATATCAAGCACAATCCGGAATTCACCACCCTTGAGCTTTACGAAGCCTATACCGATTACCACGGCATGATGGATCTCATCGAGGATCTGATGTCCAAGCTCGCGGAAGAGGTCTGCGGTTCGATGAAGATCACCTATCAGGGCGAGGAGATTGATCTTTCCCCCCGCTGGAAGCGCATGACCATGGTGGAAGCGGTGAAGGAATACACCGGCGTGGATTTCGACAGCTTCCGGCTGGATACCGAAAAAGCTAAGGAAGCGGCAAAGCGGCTGGAGCTGCCCGTAAAGAGCACCGATTCCTGGGGCGATATCCTCAATACCGCGTTTGAAGAAAAGGTGGAGGAGCACCTGCTGCAGCCCACCTTTATCATGGATTACCCCGTGGAGGTTTCCCCGCTGACCAAGCGTAAAAAAGACCGACCCGAGCTCACCGAACGGTTTGAGCTGTTCATCACCCGTCGCGAATTCGCCAACGCTTACAGCGAGCTCAACGACCCGATCGACCAGCGCGAGCGCTTCGTGCACCAGCTGGAGCTGCGGGAGGCGGGAGACGAGGAGGCAAACCTCCTGGATGAGGATTTCATCACCTCTCTGGAATACGGCATGCCGCCCACCGGCGGCCTGGGCCTCGGTATCGACCGCCTCGTCATGCTTTTGACGGACAGCTACTCCATCCGGGACGTTCTTTTGTTCCCGACCATGAAGCCGAAGGAATAAGGGATGAGAAAGAGGGAAAAGCCGGTGGAGCGGGCTTCGGCGGAGGCGCCGAAGGGCTTCCGGGAAAAGCTCGAAAACTTCTGGTTTTATTATAAAATACAAACGCTTCTGGCCGTTTTCATCCTGTTTGTAGCCGGGTATTCGATGTACCTGTATTTCTCCGTACCCCAGCCGGATTACCGCGTGGCCCTATGCGTCGGGCAGAACAAGATGGAAGGCGTGGCCGTGATGCTGGAAGAAAAGCTGGCCGCATACGGCGAGGATCTCAATGGAGACGGCAGGGTGACGGTGGAGGTAACGGACTTTTCGTTTGACGACAGCGCCATCAGCCTCATAGACGCCTCCGAACGGCAGACCCACCTCCTCGGCGAGCTGGAAGCGGGGAAATCCATCATCTGGATCACCGATACCGATAAATACAATTACTGCAAAGACTGTTTTTATGGAGACATCCTTTTTACCCCCATTGCGGAAAACGGGAGAGATTATCTCGCCTGGAGCGAAACGGACCTGCAAAAGGAAATGGCCGATCACCTCAAGTCCAGCCTGCGGCTGTCCGTGCGGGAATACCGCGGCAATTACCTCGAGGGGAAAAAGGATATCGACGCGCAGCAGCGCGACGGCATGGAGCTTGTCAGACGTATCATCGCAAACGAGCGGACCGCTGCTGAATCAGAATAGGAGGCATCCATCGTGAGAAGTGATTTAATCAAATCGGGGAGCGCCAGAGCGCCGCACCGTTCGCTGCTGAACGCGCTGGGCATCACGGAATCGGAAATGAAACGGCCCTTTATCGCCGTAGTCAATTCGAAGAGCGATTATATCCCGGGGCATATGCATTTGGATACGATTGCAGATGCGGTGAAAGCCGGCATCCGCAACGCGGGAGGCGTCCCGTTTGAATTCAATACGATCGGCGTATGCGACGGCCTTGCAATGAACCATAAGGGTATGAAATATTCACTCGCATCCCGCGAGCTGATCGCGGATTCCATCGAAGTCATGCTCACGGCACATCCGCTGGATGCGGTCGTGTTCATCCCCAACTGCGATAAGATCGTCCCCGGCATGCTGATGGCGGCCTGCCGCTTAAACCTGCCGAGCATTTTTGTGAGCGGCGGCCCCATGCTCAGCGGCGGCCCCGGCAAAACCGGCATGGGCCTTTCCGAGATGTTCGAGGCCGTGGGGAGCTATTCCGCCGGTAAAATCACGGCGGATGAACTGAAGCTCCTGGAGGAAACCGCCTGCCCCACCTGCGGTTCCTGCTCGGGAATGTATACCGCCAATTCCATGAACTGCCTCACCGAGGCAATCGGCATGGCGCTTCCCGGCAACGGCACCATCCCTGCCGTGCTTTCCGCGCGGCGGCGCCTGGCAAAGGAAACGGGCGAACGCATTTTGGAGCTGTGGAAAAACGATATTAAGCCTTCGGATATCATGACGAAGGCAAACTTTGAAAACGCGCTGCGGTGTGATATGGCGCTCGGCTGCTCCACCAATACGGTGCTGCACTTGATTGCTCTGGCGCACGAAGCCGGCGTGGAGGTTGACCTTGCCCGCATGGACGAAATGGGAAGGGCCACGCCGCAGATCTGCAAGCTCAACCCCGCCGGAACCATCTTTATTCAGGATTTGAACGAAGCCGGGGGCATCCAGGCGGTGATGAAGGAGCTTTCCAAAAAGGATCTCATCCATACCGGGGCCCTCACGGTTTCCGGCACGCAGCAGGAGCGCATGGCGCACGCAAAGGAAGCGGATGGCAAGATAATCCGCACGGTAGATGATCCCTACAGGGCAGACGGCGGCATCGCCGTGCTGTATGGCAACATTGCCCGCGAAGGCGCGGTGGTGAAGCAGGGAGCCGTGCTGCCGGAAATGATGGTGCACACCGGCCCCGCCCGCGTGTTCGATTGCGAGGAGGACGCTTCCGCGGCCATCACGAACGGGAAGATCCACGCGGGAGACGTTGTAGTCATCCGTTACGAGGGCCCGAAGGGCGGCCCCGGCATGCGGGAGATGCTTTCACCGACCTCGCTGCTCGTCGGCATGGGGCTGGATAATAGCGTGGCCCTGCTCACAGACGGTCGCTTCTCCGGCGCATCCCGCGGGGCGGCCATCGGTCATATTTCGCCGGAAGCCGCGGCAGGCGGTGCACTCGCGCTGATCGAGGAAGGCGATATCATCCATATCAACATCCCCGAGCGCTCGCTCAATGTGGAGCTGGAGGAAGCGGTGTTGGCAGAGCGCAGGGCGCGTTGGCAGCCGAAGCCTCAGGAGCTCACCGGTTATATCAAACGCTATGCGCAGCATGTGACCAGCGGCTCCAAAGGCGCCGTATTTGCCGATTGAGCGTTTGCATGATTCCTTTCAATCAAAAGCAGACCGGTGCGCCGCACAGGAATCCAGGTGTTAAGGTCCGCACATAGGAACAAGCTTTTTTCAGGGCGCTTCCTTTCTTTGGGAAGTGCCCTGTGATTATTTTGAAGAAAAGGTAATATCCGATTCGGAGGAATCGCGTCTTGACGAAAGGTCGGGAATGTTCTAAAATAAAGATAACAAAAAGGAAGATTAGGCCTGTGTGCATCCGGAAAAGAGAGGGGGTGGAAGCATGAAGGCACTGGTGGTGTCCACCATCGGCAGGTTCATTTGGCAGTTCGGTGAAAGCAATGTAAAGGTCCTTCAGGAAATGGGCTTTGAAGTACATATCGCCGCCAATTTCAAAGAAGAGCTTTCCGATGTGGAAGACGAAACGCTCATCAAGCATCAGATCGATTTCAGCCGCAATCCCTTCAGCCGCAGCACGCTGGAGGCCTACCGGCAGCTCGACCGCCTCCTTTCGGAAGAGACGTTCGATATTATCCATTGCCAAACGCCGATTGCTTCCTGTATCGCCCGGCGCGCGGCTGCCGCGCACCATGTGGCCCCGGTCATTTATATGGCGCACGGCTTCCATTTCTATGAGGGCGCTTCCTTTAAGGCGCGTCTCATCTATAAGGGCGCGGAAAAGAAAGCCGCCGTCTGGACCGACGGGCTCATCACCATCAATGAAGAGGATTACCGTGCGGCGCAGCAGTTTAAGCTGAAGAGAAACGGCAAGGTCTATAAGGTGCCGGGGGTGGGGGTCCCTTCGATCGAAACCGCTCATATCCCCGTTTCCCCAGTCCGCGGGGAATTCAATATCCCAAAAGAGGATTATTTGATTGTTTCTTTCGGCGAATTGAATTATAATAAAAACCAGTCGCAGGTCATTCGTGCAATCGCCCTCCTGCCCGAGGAGATGCGCAGCCATATCCATTACCTTGTTTGCGGCATTGGCTATAACGATGAAAAGCTGGCTGGTTTGGCGCAGGAAAAAGGTGTGCAGCTCTATCTGCCGGGCTTCCGCACGGATGTGTATGGCATTCTGAAAGCGGCCGACCTGTTTGCCATGCCCTCTTACCGCGAGGGCCTTTCCAAGGCGATGATGGAGGCCATGAGCTTCGGCGTGCCGATCATTGCTTCCCGCATCCGCGGTAACGTGGATTTGATCGAGGATGGAAAGAACGGCCTTCTTTTTCCCTGTAACGACGATATGAGAACCGCGCAATGCATCCGTTATATGTTCGAGCACAGGGAAGAGGCCCAGCAGATGGGTAAAAGGAGCCTCGGCCTCATTGGGCAGTATGAGATGAGCCAGGTAAAAGCCCGCATGTGGGAAATCTATGCGGAGCAGCTGGAGCGCGCGGGCAAACACCTGCCGGCAAAGGCTCCCGTATTGGCGCCTGCCGGGCCGGAGGAAAAAACGATAAATACCAATCAGTTGGCGGCAACTGTAAAATAAAAAAGCAACCTTTTGGGAGAACGCCCTCTAAGGCTGCTTTTTTCCTGCGTTTCAAACCTCTTGAAGAAAATTCCAGAAAACGCGGAAAGGTAAAGGAAGCATGGAAATATACTTTGCAGTCTTCATCGTCTGCTTTATCATGGCCTATATCGCCAGGAAATTCCCCGTACCCTGCCGGGAAGGCCCGTTTTACGAACGCTCGCGCTGGTTCGGGTATTTTCTCGTTGCCCTCCTGTTTTCGCTTGTGGCGGGCTTCCGCAGCGGCGGCGTGGGGGATACGGGGATTTATCTTTACTATTATAAAATCCCGCTGGAGACCGGCTTTTGGCACTCGATCGATCATGCCCTGCATTTGAAAGAACCGGCTTATTCGGTGTTTACGGTCATCCTAAAAACCATCAGCATGAATCCCGTCATGTTTACCATGGCCACGTCGATCATCACCTGCTTTTTATTCATCCGGACCATTTGGAAATATACCGATTATTTTGAGATGGGCGTCGTCATCTTTTTCTGTTACGATTTCTATATGTTCGCGCTCAACGGCATCCGCCAGTTTTTGGCTTCGGCCATTATTTTTGCGGGGATCAAATGGCTGCTCAACGGCAATTGGGCCAAGTATTTTATCTTGGTCCTGTTCGCATCCGCCATCCACTCGTCGGCTATTTTTATGATCCCGATTTATTTCCTGGTCCACCGCAGGGCATGGAGCCTCGGAACCTCGGCTCTGCTGGTGATTGGCGTAGGCTTGTTCACGGTATTCCCGCTCGTGCTGCCCCAGCTTGCGGATATGCTTTCCGATACGGCATATTCCAAGTATACCGGGGATTTGCTCGAATCGTCTGCCGGCGGCGGCTCCAACTATATCCGTGTCCTCATCGCCGCGGTACCCATGGCGCTTGCATATCTTTCGCGCCGGCGGCTGCATGATTTCTGGCCGCAGAGCGATATTATCGTTAATATGTCTATCATGAATTTTCTCATCCTGCTGGTGTCCACCTATAACTGGCTGGTGGCCCGGCTTGCGTTTTACACCATCCCCTTTAACGCGCTTCTCGTTCCGCTGATTATTTCGAAATCCTTCGAGGGGCGGACCAAAAAGGTGATGTACCTCGTAACCACGATTTTATTTGTGGCCTACGGCGCTTTTCAGGGCTTCTGGTTCGCTTATACCTATGAAAGCGACTTCCTGGGAATTTATACGGAATGGATCTACACCAGAATCATGAGAGCCTGAGCTGATTGCGCCGCCATTGCATTCGCTGTATGTGGTTTCCCGGCCATAATATCTGCGCGCGGCCGCGTTCGGCCGCAGCTATCATTTCTATAAAAGAAGGATTACAGGGATAGGATGAATACGGAAAAGACGAAACTATTGATCGTTTCACATGATATGAATATCGGCGGCGTGGAGCGCAGCCTGATTTCCCTTTTGGAAGCGCTGGATTATAACCGCTATGATGTGGATTTGTTTTTGTATTCCCACACGGGAGATTTTCTCCCCATGCTGCCCCCGCAGGTGCGCCTGCTGCCGGAAAACAAGAAATATAAGGCAGTGAGCGGCCCCCTCAAGGAGGCGCTCCGAGGCGGCCGCTTCCGTATTGCTTTCGGCAAGCTCCAGGCCCGTTTCCGGTTTCAGCGCGCCTGGAAGCAGGGCCGCATTCCCCTGGGAGGAGACGCGGGCTTTTATTCCGTGCAGTGCCTGCGGGAGTGCACGAGCGGGGCCCTTCCGGAAATACCCGGGGAATATGACGCCGCCATCAGCTTTGTATGGCCGCACCACTGTGTGGCAGATAGGGTCCATGCCAAAAGAAAGCTCGCGTGGATCCACACGGATTATTCCGGCACCTATCTCGATTATAAAAAGGACGAGCGTGTATGGAGCCGGTTCGACCGCATCGTCGCTGTGTCGGAGGAGTGCCGGAAATCGTTTGCGGGGCTTTATCCACATCTGGCAGACAGGCTCTGTGTCGTGGAAAACCTGCTCGACCCCGGTTTTGTCCGCCGGCAGTCGGAGCTGCAGGATGTATCCCGGGAGCTCCCCCGTGAAGAGGGGGTCACCAATATCGTATCCGTGGGCAGGCTTTCTTACCCTAAAGGCTTCGATGAGGCTATCCGCGCCTGCCGGCTCCTGCTCGACCGCGGTTACCGCATCCGATGGTATGTTGTCGGCTATGGGGAAAAGGAGAAATCCCTGCGCGCGCTGATCGAGGAGCATCGTGTGGAAGGCGCTTTTTTCCTGCTCGGAAAGAAGCTAAACCCTTACCCGTATATGAAAGCGTGCGATATTTATGCACAGCCGTCCCGCTATGAGGGAAAGGCCGTCACCGTGAGGGAAGCGCAGATTTTAGCGCGGCCGGTGCTCATCACGAACTTCGGCACGGCCGGGAGCCAGGTGGAAAACGGGGCGGATGGTTATATCACGCCGCTCGCCCCCGAGGGGATTGCCGATGGAGTCGCGTATCTGATCGATCATCCGGAGGTTTGCCGTTCCCTTTCGGAATGCGCGGCGGGCCGGGATTACGGAAACCGGGACGAAATCAAAAAGCTGTATGCTTATCTTGATAAAAAGTAAATCGGAGGTTGCCATGCAACTGATAAGAGCCTTTAAAAACCGCATAAAATTGTGGTTCCGCGGCCAATACAGCCGCGAGATGCTGCAAAAAGCCGGAATGCGCATGGGCAAAAACTGCGCGCTGATGGGCGGAAGCGATTTCGATTACTATCACTGCCACCTCATCCAGCTGGGAGACGACGTCACCGTGGCCCCCCATGTCACCTTTCTGGCGCATGATGCAAGCACCAAGCGGCTCACGGGCTATACGCGCATCGGGCGCATCCGTGTGGGTAACAACGTGTTTATCGGCGCGGGGAGCATTATCCTGCCGGGGGTCACGATCGGGGACAATGTCGTTGTCGGCGCGGGGAGCGTCGTCTCGAAAAGCATCCCGGGCAACAGCGTGGCCGTAGGCAATCCCGCGAGGGTGATCGGCACGATGGACGCCTTCCGTGAAAAGCAGGAGCGCCTGCTGCGGGAGCGCCCGGTATTCGAAGAGGATTATGTGGTGACCCACCGGGAGTTCACGGTGGAAAAGCGGGAAGAAATGAAAAACGCCCTGTCTGATACAGACGGGTATGTGAGATAAAAAGCAGGAGAAAACAGTGGAAGAAATCAAAATATCGGTGATTGTAAGCATCTATCAGGTGGAAGCGTATATCCATGAAAGCATCGAAAGCCTTCTCCGGCAGACCGGGGAGGGGCTTGAATTCCTGCTGATCGACGACGGCAGCAAAGACGCCTGCGGCAGGATCATCGAGGAATATGCGAGGAAAGACAGCCGCATCCGCGTCATCCATAAGGAGAATTCGGGGCTTGCCGATTCCCGCAACCTCGGAGTGAGGGAAGCGCGCGGGGAATACGTCGGCTTTGCCGACCCGGACGACTGGTATGAGCCCGATTTTTTTGAAAGCCTGTACCGCCGCGCCCGGGAAACGGATGCGGATGTGGTGGTATGCGGCTTTCAGGAGTGCTATGAGGATACCGGCGCCCGGGTCCCGGTTTTGTATCACTTTTTGGAGGAGCGGGCTTACCGCGGAAGCGAGGTGCAGGATACGTTCCTCGCGGAAAACATCCGGGGCCGCCTGCATTCGTTTGCCTGGAACAAGCTGTACCGCCGGTCGGTGCTTTTGGAGAAAGAAATTACGTCCCCGAAGGAAATGCACCTGATGCAGGATTCCGTTTTTGCCCTCCGCCTTTTTTCGCAGGTGGAGTGCGCTTCCTATCTTGCGCGCACCCCGTATTACTTCCGCCGCCACAGCGCTTCCAACAGCATGAAATACCGGCCCGATACCGTATCCGTAGCCAACCGGCTGTACAGGGAGAAGATGGAGGCGATCGCCGCCTGCCTGCCCGGAAGGGGAGACCTGGAGGAAGCGGTGCTCCGCTGGTACCTGTATTATGTCGGCCATGCCCTTTTTATGGAGGGGGTCGCGAAAAACGGCTGCACGAAGGAGCAGCGAATAGAAAGGCTTCATAAAATTTCGCAGATGCCGGAATTTCGCGCCAACGTGGAGAAGGCGCAGGCGCTTGGAATCTCTTGTGCTCCGGCCATTTCTTTTGTATATGGGGGAGAGTGGAAACGGGCGATCCGTATTTCCAAAAGGGAATCGGTCATTCTAAACATGAAAAAAGAAGTCAAGAAATTCCTAAAAATTCCATAAAATTAGAGAGGTTCAAGGAAAAAGGTTTGCGCTTTTTGCGCCTATCCGATATAATAAAAACGGTTGCTTAACGCAGTGCGATGCGCAGTTGAAAACGGCACGTGCGCATGGAAGGAAAGTTTTATAGCGAAGCGGGATCATGCTCCGGCTTCGGGATGAAAATGGTTTGCTGCGGCCGCCTGATGAAGATAAAAGGAGGGGCCCCACCACATGGCAAATGAATACAGCAGGAAAGTAAATGGAATGGCAGAAGAGGATTCGACGATCGATATATTCCGCGTGTTTCGTCTGATGCTGAAGCGAGCGTGGCTTATCATACTGATCTGCGTGCTTTCTGCGGCCCTGATGTTCGGGCTGGCATGGATCACGCACGAAGATACGTACACCTCCTATGCCTCCTTCAGCCTGATCATCCGGAATTCCGCGAGCACACAGGCCGGTACGGGCACGGAGTCTTCTACCGAGATTCCTGGCCAGCCCTCGGCCCTGACCTCCTCTGATATTTCCATTGCAGAAAAGCTAACCGCAAGCGTCCGCTACCTGATGTATTCCGATGCGGTGTTGGACGATATTTCCGCCGGTATCGGCCATAAGCTGACTGCCAGAGGCTTGAAGAACGTCCTTGTCATCAGCCCGGTGGATCAAACGCCCTTTATTTCCCTGCGTGTCACCACGACCGATCCGAAGCTTTCAAAGCAAGTGGCGCAGGAAACGCTGAAGGTCCTGAACGAATATGTTCCCGTGCAGCTGGGGGAGGTGGAGCGCCTCGAAACGCTCAACACCCCGAAGGAGGGAACGCTGGATTCTTCCGCTACCATGAAATACTTTCCTCTCCTCGGCTTTTTCGGGGCGCTGATCGTTTGTTTCTTCGTTGTGTTCCTCATGGATATGTTCTCTCATACGCTGAAGAGCGTGAAGGATGTGCAGACCCTCGTCGGCACCACGCTGCTTACCACCATCCCCAGCGCAGAGAAAAAGAGGCGGAAGCATAGCCAGCCGATGCGCGGCCTGCTCATCGATTCGGCTTCGGCCAGCTTCCCGTTTGTGGAGGCGTATAAATCCCTGCGCACAAAAATCGAAAATCTCACAGCCCGGAAAGGCTATCGGAAATATATCATCACCAGCGCCCATCAGGACGAAGGAAAAACCACGGTCGCCGTGAACCTCGCCATGGCTCTGGCGCAGAACGGGAAATCGGTTATTGTAATAGACTGTGACCTTCGAAAACCCGCTGTTATGCTTACCCTCACCGGCAAGCAGGACGACAGCCCCGGAATGCTTTCCGCCATCAATGGAAAAACCGATTGGAAGGATACGGTCAAGTATATTTCCTCGCACGGTATTTTTGTGATCCCGAGCGGAGGCAGCGCCGAAAATGCGGCGGAGCTTCTCAATTCCCCGGTTTTGGATGAAGTGATTGAGGGAGCGGAACGAGAGTTTGATTATGTGCTGATCGATACGCCTCCTACCAAAGTCGTGACCGACGCCCTGGTAATCGCCACCCGCGCGGATGCAACGATACTCGTGATGAAGCAGGATTATTCGGATGTGGACAGCATCAACGATGTGATAGACGATTTTTCCTCCAGCCCTGCAAAGGTGATCGGAGGCGTGTTCAATTCGGCGGATGCCGGCTCGTTTGGCTCCCGCTATTACGCTTACCGGTATGGGGGAAAGGATGGATATCGGTATTATAAATCGGTAAAATAAGCAAGGCATAAAAACCGCTTGCCGTAGGCAGGCGGCTTTTTGCAAGAAGACAAAAATGGGAGAATTCTCTATGGTTGATATTCACTGTCATATTCTTCCTGAAATTGACGATGGAGCGAAAAGCCTCTATGAGGCGGTGGAGCTTTGCCGAATGGCGGAAATTAACCACATCACAGATATTATTCTAACTCCCCATTTTCAGGAATTTACAGATCCCGGTGATTTTTTTGCCCTTCGGGATGAAAAATACGAAGAATTGAAAGAGGAAATAGAGGCGGAGGGCATTCTCTGCCGGTTGTATTCCGGTGCGGAGGTCGCAGCCTCGGAAGAGATGTTCGGCTTTTCGGAATGGGTCAGGCTTACCCTGGCCGGTTCCCGCTACCTTTTGCTGGAGCTGCCCTTCGTGCATTTTTCACCGGACGAGATGGAGCAGTATGTGGAATGTATTAAAGAGCAGGGGCTTATTCCGATCATCGCGCATGCGGAGCGGTATTCGTCGTTCCACAGGTCCCCTTCCATGATCAATGAGCTCTTGGGGATGGACGCCCTTCTCCAGGTGAACCTCGCGAGCCTAACGGGTGCCTTTGGAGGAAACGCCATGCACATGGCGCATGATCTCATAAGAAGCGAGGTCGTGAGCTTCCTCTCCACAGACGCGCATTCGCTGAGCCGCCGGAACAATAACGTTCTGGCCGCCCTCCCGACGCTGGAGCAGGAAATCCCGCGTTATTATCTGGAGCAGATGCTGATTGATAATCCGCAGATGATCTTGGAAAACCAGGTTCTGGAGCTGTAAATGGAATACTGCCTTTTCATGGAGCATATCTTTCCATGGAATAAATATAGCGCGGGCCTTTTCTAGCCCGATGAAGGTATTGTAAAATCCGGGAAAATCCTGTATAATACATGTAGGAAAACGAGGCTGTGGGGTGGTTTCCAATCACGGCCTTGTTTTTTAGAAGCCAAAGGGGTTTCACAGCGGCCGGAGTCTTCCGCAGGAGTTCGGCTGCGGGGATGCTCTGCGGAGAAAAGGAGCAAAAGAGATGGTTTTTGGCGTGATGTCCTATCCGGTATTCTGGTTTATCGTTATGGTCGTCTGCGCGGTGGTAGAAGCCGCCACGCTGGGCATTATAACGATATGGTTTGCCATTGGGGCGCTTATCACCATGTTCGCCGCCATGCTCGGCGCACCGATGTGGCTGCAAATCGTCATCTTCTTTGCCGTTTCCATAGTCCTGCTGTTTTTCACGCGGGATGTGGCCATCCGTGTGCTGAAAATCGGAAGAGAAAAAACCAATTCCGATCTTCTGATCGGCCGGAGGGGAAAGGTCCTCGAGGAAATCGACCCGATCGCCGGCAGCGGGCAGGTAAAGGTAAGCGGTCAGATTTGGTCGGCGGTCAGCAGCAATCAGCAGAAAATACCGGCTGATTCCCTGGTGACGGTTCTGGAAATCACAGGCGTCCGCTTGGTCGTTGAACCGGCGGAGAAAGAATAAAATCGATTGATAAGAAGGAGAGTGTTGTTACATGCCTTGGGTTATTATTGGAGTGGTTGTTCTTATTTTGCTTTTGATCGTCAGCAACGTCCGCGTGGTGCCGCAGGCGCATGCGTTCGTCATCGAGCGCTTCGGCGCATATCTCACCACCTGGAAGGTGGGGCTCCATGTCAAGATCCCGCTGATCGATAAGGTTGCAAAGCAGGTCAGCCTCAAGGAACGCGTGGTGGATTTTCCGCCGCAGCCGGTCATCACGGAAGATAACGTCACCATGCAGATCGATACGGTCGTGTATTATCAGATCACCGATCCGAAGATGTATGTATACGGCGTAGACCAGCCGATGTCCGCGATTGAAAACCTTACCGCCACCACCCTTCGTAATATCATCGGCGACCTCGAGCTGGACGAAACCCTCACCTCCCGCGATACGGTCAACACCAAGATGCGCGCCATTCTGGACGAAGCGACCGACCCGTGGGGCATCAAGATCAACCGCGTGGAGCTCAAAAACATCATTCCGCCGCGCGAGATTCAAGACGCCATGGAGAAGCAGATGAAGGCGGAACGTGAACGCCGCGAATCCATTCTGCGGGCGGAAGGCGAGAAGAAATCCGCCATCCTGGTGGCAGAGGGGAATAAGGAAGCCGCCATTCTGGAAGCCGAAGCCGAAAAGCAGGCCGCTATCCTTCGCGCCGAGGCAAAGAAGGAAGCCGCTATCCGCGAGGCGGAAGGCCAGGCCGAGGCCATTATGAAGGTTCAGCAGGCTACGGCGGAAGGCATCAAGATGATCAATGAATCTGCGCCCTCCGAAGCGGTTATCGCCATTCGCAGCCTCGAAAGCCTGCAGAAGGTGGCGGACGGCAAGTCCACCAAGATCATTATCCCGTCTCAGATCCAGGGCCTTGCGGGCCTCGCTACCTCTGCGGCGGAGCTGTTCAAAACGGATGAACCGGCAAAATAAAGTGTAATTTTCATTCCGGCACCCGGGGCAATCCCCGGGTGCTTTTTTTGTTCCCCAGTGCGGGGGCGGATACGCTGAAAACCCACAGGCAGGGCGCCGCTTTTGCAGAATTCCGCTTCGCTTGGCTTTGCTGCCCGTTCCCGCGATGCAGCGGTATGCCGCGCCGCGCAGGGGAAGTCCGCTGTTTTTTCGAAAAAATCTGCGGCCGCGGCACGGCGGCTTTGCCCGGTCCCAACGCGGGAAGCAGAAAAGCAGGGACCTTTCCAGAGGAAAGGCGGAAAAAAGCATCGCTTGAGGCGCCATAGCACTCTGCCGGTATTGCCTATGCAATCTGCACAAAATATTTCAAAAAACGGCAGCAATACACCTTCAAGCTGACCTATTATTCTTAAATAGAAATAAATTATAAGCAATTTATAGTAAAATACATTCGTTATATTACGATCCCGGTAAATGCTTTTATCGGGATACACTTTTGGAGAGGTGGAGATGGAATGGATCGAGTATGGATCCTGGTCGCTTTTGTTGCGTATCTTCTGGTCATGCTTTTGATTGGCTTTATTTATTTCAATAAAACCAAGAACGCAGAAGATTATTTTCTGGGCGGCCGAAAGCTGAATGGATGGGTGGCGGCGCTGAGCGCACAGGCCTCCGATATGAGCGGGTGGCTGCTCATGGGGCTGCCCGGCACGATATATGCCCTTGGAACCGGTCAGATCTGGATCGCAGTGGGCCTTGCGATCGGCACCCTTTTGAATTGGGTGATCGTGGCGGCGCGTCTCCGCCGGTACACCATGCGCGCGGGCAATTCGCTCACCCTGCCGGAGTATTTTGAAAACCGCTTTCACGATAAGACCAAAATCCTCCGCGTGGCTTCCTCGCTGTTTATCATGGTGTTCTTCCTCGTGTATACTGCGTCCGGATTTTCCGCGGGAGCGAAGCTGTTTTCTTCCGTGTTCGGCATCGATTATAAAATCGCCCTTGCCATCGGCGCGCTGGTAATTTTGGGATACACTTTCCTCGGCGGCTTCATGGCCGTGTGCATTACCGACTTCATTCAGGGCATGATGATGCTCGTCGCGCTGATTACCGTTCCGGTTTTGGCCATCTGCATGTTGGGCGGTCCGCAGCAGGTAACGGAGATCCTCGGAACGAGTGGGGTGGATACCGCCGCTTTCCTGAACCCCTTCAACAGCGGCACCGGGGAAAACCTCAGCGCCATCAGCATCATTTCCCAGCTCGGATGGGCGCTCGGGTATTTCGGCATGCCGCATATCCTCGTGCGTTTTATGGCCATCCGTTCTCACCGCGAGGTAAAGAAGTCCCGCGTGATCGCTATGGTGTGGGTGCTTTTGTCTCTCGGGATTGCCTGCCTCATCGGTGTGGCAGGCCGTGCCTATCTGATGCCCACCGTTCTGGAGGGAAGCGATACGGAAAATGTTTTCATCCAGATGATTATGAAGGTCTTTTCGAGCGATCTCGCGCTCCCGTTTATCGGCGGCCTGTTTCTGTGCGGAATTTTGGCGGCCATCATGTCCACAGCCGATTCGCAGCTGCTGGTAACGGCCTCGTCCATTTCGGAGGATATCTATAAGGGCGTCATCAATAAAAAGGCGACCGACCGCAGCATGCTGCGCGTCAGCCGCATTGTGGTGTTCGGCGTGGCTCTGGTTGCATTCCTGTTTGCGCTGGACCCGAAGAGCAGCGTGATGGGGCTGGTATCCAACGCGTGGGCCGGCTTCGGTGCGGCGTTTGGGCCGGTGGTGCTGCTTTCCCTTTTCTGGAAGCGGGCCAACTGGCAGGGAGCTGCCTCCGGTATGATCGCGGGCGGCCTCACGGTGATTATTTGGGATTACATCCCCTTCTTCGGCAAGATCGTGAGCGGGGGAGAGGAAGCGGCCGGAACGCTCGGCAATGTAACAGGGCTCTATTCCCTGGTGGTCGGCTTTGCCGTAGGCGCGGCGGTCATCGTCATCGTCAGCTTGCTGACAAAGGCTCCTTCCGAAGAAATGCTCCGGGAGTTTGAAGAAGTAAAGAATAATAAGAAACTGGAAATTACCGCGGAATAAGCCGCATGCTTTCCCGTCCATAGAAAAAGCCTCCGGATTTTTCCGGAGGCTTTTTTATCTAATAAATTTTAACCGGCCTTAACCTCCAGCCAGAGCTCATCCATGGCGCGGAGCTGTTCCACCGAAAGGTTTTTGAACTGGTATCCGAGCGAAAGGATTTCTTCCGGCGGATAGGCGATCTCGTTCTCCACGAGGCCGGCGTCCATATATTCCTTGGCCTTTTCACTGGGTGTGGAGTAACCGAGGAATTCACAGTTTTCGGCGGAAATTTCCGGATCGCACAGGAAGTTGATATACATTTCCGCTTCCTTTTTGTTTTTTGCGCCCTTCGGGATGCAGGCGGCGTCGGCAAAGAGATTGAAGCCTTCTTCCGGGAAACAGAAGGCAAGGTCTTCGTTTACTTCCTTCATGGTGAGGTAGTCGCCGGCATAATAGGGAGCGATCCAGGCTTCTTCGTATTCCATCTGCTCAAAAATCTGATCCATCACATAGTTCTGCACCAGCGGGCGCTGCTCCTTGAGCTTATCCGCAGCCTGACGGAGCTGATCGTCGGTCGCATCGTTCACATCGAATCCGAGGAGGGATTCCGCAATGGCAAAGGAGTCCCGCGGGTTATCAAACATCAGGATTTTTCCGGCATAGTCCTTATCCCAGAGGATATCCCAGCCTTTTACTTCCTTGGTCACGTATTTTTTATTATAAATAATGCCGACGGTGCCCCAGGTATACGGAACGGAATATTCGTTCTTAGGATCGTAGGCGGGGTTTTTGAGGCTTTCATTAATCGTTTCGAAGTTCGGGATGTTGGAGAAATCCAGCTTTTCCAGCATATCTTCGCTGATTAGGCGTTCGATCATATAGTCGGAGGGGATGATGACGTCGTAGCTGGAGCCGCCGGCCTTCAGCTTGGAATACATGGATTCGTTGCTGTCGAAGGTCACATAATTCACCTTGATCCCCGTGCGTTTGGTGAATTCGCGGTTCAGGTTCATGGAGCCGTCGCTCCCGTCGGCGATGTACTGGCCCCAGTTATACACATTGATCGTCACATTGGAGGAGCCGGCGTCGGAAGTCTCGCAGGCGGTCAGAACAGATACCGTCAGGAGCAGTGCGAAGAGGATGGAAAGAAACTTTTTCAATCAAACATTCTCCTTTTCTTAGATGATTTTTATAAAACACAGCGGGCCGAAAGCTTTGCCGGCCCGCTGTGCAGAAAACGTATGCGAAAGGTCAGCGGATGGCGTTCCTTTGGCGGATTTTCTTTTCGTCTCTCGCCTGAATGAGGTTCATCACGACCATCATGAGGAGGATAACAAAGAACATAATGGTAAACAGCGAATAGACGGAAGGGGGCATGGGCTTCTTTGTGTAATTATAGATTGCGAGCGGCAGGGTGACGAAAGACGGGCCGAAGGCAAAGTAGCTGATGATGAAATCGTCCAGGCTCAGCGTGAACGCCATGATCAGCCCGGAAAATACGCCTGGCATGATCTGCGGCAGAACCACCTTGAAAAAGGACTGCGCCGGCTTGCAGCCGAGATCCATCGCCGCTTCGCCGAGATGCGGGTCGATCTGCCGGAGCTTCGGCATCACCGAGAGGATCACATAGGGGAGGTTGAAGGTGATGTGAGCGATCAGCAGGGTCCAGAAGCCGAGAATATCGCTCACCTTGAGGATCGTGCCGATAAAGGCAAACAAAAGGGCGAGCGAAACGCCCGTAACGATTTCGGGATTGGTCATCGGAATGTTGGAGATGGTAAGCACCAGGGAACGGATTCGCTTTTTCATCGAGTGGATCCCAATGGCGGCGGCTGTGCCGAGCACCGTTGCAATCAGGGAAGAAAACACCGCGATGATCAGGGTGTTGAGCAGCAGGGAAAGCAGCTCGTTGCCGGGGGAAAAGAGGTCGCTGTACCAATGAAAGGTGAATCCGGTAAAGCGCGTGGTGCTTTTGGATTCGTTGAAGGAAAAAATAATCAATACGAGGATGGGCGCATAAAGAAAAATATAAACGAGGGTGGAGAAAATTTTAGCCCAGGTTTTCATAAAATCATCTCCTCCGAATCGCCGTCGGCAAATTTATTCATGATTCCCATGCTGATTAAAATCAGCACCATGAGTACGAGCGACATGGCTGCGCCGAAATTGGGGTTATAAGATGTTTTGAACTGGGATTCGATCACATCGCCCACCATGAGCATATCGGCGGAGCCGAGCTGCTTGGAAATATAGAAGGTGCTCACCGCCGGAACGAACACCATGGTCACGCCCGAAATAATGCCCGGCACGCTCAAGGGGAGAATGATGCGCCGGAGTACATGGAGCTTCGTTGCGCCGAGGTCTTCGGCCGCTTCGATGATGCGGCGATCCATTTTGGAAAGCGAGGTATAGAGCGGCATGATCATAAAGGGTAAAAAGTCGTACACCATGCCCAGCACCACGGCGCCCGCGTTCCGGATGAGGGGGAGCGGGCCGATGCCGAACTGGCCCAAAAAATTGTTGATGATGCCGTTATCCATCAGCAGGGCCTTCCAGGCGAGAGTGCGCAGCAGGAAGCTCATCACCATCGGCAGCATGATGAGCATCACGAGAAAACGCTGGTTGCGCTCCTTTGCCTGCGTAATGGCGTAAGCCATCGGGTAGCCGATCAGCAGGCAGATCACTGCGGCAATGGCGCCGAGCAGGATGGAAAAGCCGAAGATATGCAGGTAATCTCCCAGCCCCACGATGTTGCCGAGGGTGAAGGCACCGGTATAGCTGTCGGTAAACGCGTAGTAAATGACGATGCCGAGGGGAACTACGATAAAAATGGCCATCCACACGAGGTAGGGCGCTGCAACGAGCTTATTCTTCATTGCCCCGCTCCTCCTCCAGCTCCTCGATCTCTTCTTCGGTGAGAGGGATGTCCAAATGCTCGTATTCCTCGGAATAGGAGCTATAGTCGCCAAACAAGCCGGAATATTCCGATTTTTTCATGATGTGTAGGTCCTCCGGATGCAGCACGATGCCGATCCGGTCGCCCGGCGCGGAATAATCGGTGGTTTGGATGAGCCACTTGAAGCCCTTGAAATCCACAATGATTTCATAGTGCACGCCCATGAAGGTGACGCTCGTCACCGTGCCTTGGAGGTCGCCCTTTTCCGGTTCCACAATGTCGATATCCTCGGGGCGGATTACAACGTCTACCGGCTCCTTCGGGGCAAAGCCTCCGTCCAGGCAGCGGAAGCGGCGGCCGAAGAATTCCACCACGTAATCCTCGTGCATGATGCCGTCCAAAATATTGGATTCACCGATGAAATCGGCCACGAACGCGTTTTTGGGTTCATTATAAATATCCTGCGGCGACCCGATCTGCTGGATCTTGCCGTTATCCATCACCACGACGGTATCAGACATGGAGAGGGCTTCCTCCTGGTCGTGCGTAACGAAAATAAACGTTATGCCCATCTGCTGCTGGATGTTTTTCAGCTCGTTCTGCATATCCTTGCGGAGCTTTAAATCGAGCGCGGCGAGCGGCTCGTCCAGCAAAAGGACCTTCGGCCCGTTGGCGAGGGCGCGGGCAATGGCCACGCGCTGCTGCTGGCCGCCGGAAAGCAGGTTCACGTTCCGGTGCTCAAAGCCCTTGAGGTTCACGAGCTCCAGCATTTCTTCAACCGTTTTTTTGATCTCGGCCTCCGGGCGGTGCTTGATGCGCAGCCCGAACGCAACGTTTTCAAAGACGTTCAGATGCGGAAACAGGGCGTACCGCTGGAATATCGTGTTGACCTGGCGCTTATGCGGAGGCAGACCGGTCACTTTTTCACCATCAAAAAAGACATCGCCGGAATTCGGCTCCACAAAACCGCCGATGATCCGAAGAGTGGTGGTTTTGCCGCAGCCGGACGGCCCTAAGAACGTAATGAATTCGCCATCCCTGATATCCAGGCTGATGTCGTCCAGCACGCGCTCGCCGTCAAATTCAACAACGATGTTCTGCAAACGAATAATATTCTTTTTTTCCATAACAATGCATCCCCCTTTGCGGACAAGTGCCGCCAAAGCTATACGCTTCGCACGATACCCAAGCAGCCACATTACCCATGCCCTCCGCAAAGGGTTTTTCACAACACGCGGCGAAGCCGGCGCTGCGGCACAGGCCAGATACTGCTTTAAAAACAGTTCTTTAGATGCAAAATTGCAACAAACATAAATATAAGGTTAGGCCCCTCAATTGTCAAGGTTTTTTTGAAAAAAACAGGCGCCCGGCACGGAAAATGCATTTTTTTCTGAAAAAAACGGAAGATTTCTCTGATTCCCGTGATTTTCGTCTGCTTTTCCGCGGTTGCAAAAAAAGAAAAAACACAGGCGAAGGCAGAAAGAAAGCCCGGCAAAATGCACTGCTTTCCGAAAAGCCTGAGGGGCGGCAGCCGCCGCCGGCGGGCGCATGCGATGCGCACGCCATGTTTTCGTATTGCAGCGCCCTATCTTGCCGGGCTTTCTTTTGAGGGGATTCAGGAAGAACCGTTCGGGAGTTCATAACAGCAAATACCCTCGGTGCACAAGGGTAAATATGGTTTTTCGGGAGCAAAAACGCCGCAATAGCTAGGCAGACGAGGCAGCCGGGCTCG
>CAUBKG010000021.1 GCA_958436475.1 uncultured Clostridia bacterium | reverse complement strand
GACTGCGCGCATCTCATGCTGGATCAGGCGGGGAATACCTCGTGCGATATGGAAGAGCTCCGCCGGGCGGATGAACAGCATATGCTGCTGCACCGTGCACACGAAGGGCTCCACCGCACGCCTTATTTTTACCATCCGGTGGTCAAGGATTTTTATGAAAAAGACATAAGCCTAGCGCTCGAAGAAATCGAAGGCCTTCTGCGGGATGCGGGCGTGCGCCAGCATCATTCGCTGCGCTTTACCGCCGTAAAGCTGTTTGAGGATGACCCCATCACTCTGAAGCAGGTCACTCTCGACCGGGCGCACCGGCAGCATCTCGATCATATCAAGAACGCCTTCCCCGAAACCAAAACTATCGACCGCCAGATGATTATTGCCGACCAGCGGTATCAATTCATCTGCGGCCTGTGCCGACAGGCGATCACCAAAAAATATGAGGACGGCACGCATAATCTTTCTTCCAAAATCGACCGGGCCGTCACCAACAAGTATTTGGCCATCCCGATTTTCATGCTGGTGATGCTGGCCATCTTTTTCATTACCTTCGGTCCTGTGGGCTCTTTTTTTGCCGACGCGATCGACGGATTTGTGAACGGCCCTCTCCTCGAAGGTGCCCGTTCCCTGCTCACATCGGCCGGCGCGGCTCCATGGGCGGTGGGCCTCGTGTGTGATGGCGTGATCGTCGGGCTCGGTGCGGTTATCACCTTTTTTCCGCAGATCGTTCTGCTCTTCTTTTTCCTTTCCATCCTGGAAGACAGCGGCTATATGTCCCGTGCGGCGTTCATCATGGATAAGCTGCTGATAAAAATCGGGCTTTCCGGGCGTTCCTTCGTGCCGATGCTCATGGGCTTCGGGTGCACGGTCCCGGCCGTGCTCGCCACCCGCACACTGGAAAACAAAAAGGATAAACGGCTCACTGTTCTGATCACCCCGTTTATGTCCTGCTCCGCAAAAATGCCCGTTTATGCGCTCTTTATCGCCGCTTTTTTCGAGCGTTCCAAGCCTCTCGTGATCTTCTCCATCTATTTTCTCGGCATCCTCGTAGCCATCCTCACCGGATACATATTGAATAAAACCATTCTAAAGGGTGAGCCCGCCCCCTTCGTGATGGAGCTTCCCGATTACCGCCTTCCCACTCTAAAGGGGTTGTTTATCCACGTGTGGGAGCGGGTGAAGGATTTTGTGATGAAGGCCGGAACGGTGCTGCTCGCCGCAACCATCATCATTTGGTTCCTGCAGTCCTTCGACACCTCCCTCGCCATGACGGAAGACAGCAGCCAGAGTCTGCTCGCCAGCCTCGGGAAACTGGTCACCCCCGTTTTCGCCCCGCTTGGCTTCGGATTCTGGGAGGCTTCCGTGGCTCTTCTCACCGGGCTCGCCGCCAAAGAATCCATTGTGAGCACATTCGGTATTCTGTTTGCTTCCGGCGGCGGGGCGGCCAGCGTTGCCGCGATTGCCCAGCATTTCACACCTCTTTCTGCTGTTTCCTTCCTCGTGTTCGTGCTGCTCTATACCCCCTGCATCGCCGCAACCTCCGCCATCCACCGGGAGCTCCGCTCTGCCAAATGGACGGCGTTTTCCCTGGTATTCCAAATCGGCATTGCATGGACCGTATCCATGCTCGTATTCCAGATAGGCTCCCTTCTTGGGTTCTGATATTTTCCGGAGGTGTTCTATGGGAGAAATCATCACCGCTCTGATCGGCATCCTGGCCATAGCCGCTGTGATCGCCGGAGTCGTGCAATTTATGAAAAAGCGCAAAAACGGCTGCTGCGGAGGCTGCTCCGGCTGCCCGCACGCCGGCTGCTGCCCCTCAGAACAGCAGGAGAAAAAGAATACAGACAAGGATGAATAAAGAAAAGAGCGCCGGGTGAGGAAACGGTTATTTTTGACTTGCACTTATGCAGGAAAGCCCGTGGCAGTTTTTTGGCTGCCACGGGCTTCTTTTTTGGCGCTTAAGCTAGAAAAACCCCGGTTCTACCGGGGAGATAAAAAAGCTTTCGGGCCGGCGCCCTTTTTCAAGCGCTGGCCCGAAAACTTTTTTATGTATCGTCCTTATCCTTCCGGCCGATGGAGGTCATCTTTTTAAAAATGCCGTCATGCGTTTTCCGGTATTCGATATAGTCGAGCAGGAGCATACGCACGATTGCGGCAACGGGTACGCCGAGGAATATCCCCCAGAAACCGAAGAGGCCGCCGCCGATGGTGATAGCGAACAGCACATAAATGGGCCGCAGCCCGATGTTGCTGCCGACGATGCGCGGTTGGATGACATTCGCATCGATCTGCTGGAAGATGAGGATATAGATCGAGAAAAAGACCGCCATATAAAAGCCCTTGGAGAGAAGCGTGATCAGGATCAGAAGGGCGCACGCAATGATCGCCCCGAAGTATGGGATGATATTGAAAATTCCGATGGCAAACCCCAGCGCCGCGCCATAAGGAACGCCTGTGATGGCCATACCGATAGCAGAAATGGTGGACATGACGAGAGCGTCCAGCCCCTGGCTGTACAGAAAGCCGTAAAAAATACGGGTGGACCGTTTCGTATACCGGGAGATGATGTCAAAGCGCTTTTCCGGAATAAACAGGCCCAAAATCATGCGCAGGGCCGTCAGCAGCGATTCGCGGCCGAGCAGCATATAGACCGATACGATCACGGCCAGGATGGAGCTGACTACCGAGGAAGCGGCGCTGGCAATCCCTTTTGCGTATTGCGAAATGGATTCCATATTGATTTTGGAAACGATAAAGTCGGTAAGCTGTTTTAAATTGTCTTCCACGTTCAGCTTCGCCATCCAGTCGCCCGGGAGGTTGAGCTGGTAGAGATAATCGATCACCGATTGGTAATATTCCGGCAGGTGGCTGGCAAAATTCACGATGCCGCGCACCAAAGAAGGAATGGCAAACGTGATCACCAAAGCTAAAACAGAAAAAATCACCACATACACGATCGCCACGGAAACCGGCCGGGATATCCGCCGGACCAATTTCTTTTTGGAGCGCAGGAACAGCTCCTCCAGCCACCGGCTGGGTTTATACAAAAGGAATGCGATGATGAAACCTGCGATGAACGGGTATAAAATCTTTACGATCTGCCACAGGAACATCCAGATCATATTGAAATTATCGAACGTTTTATAGACCGCGATCACCGCGACCGCGAGCAGGAATGCCGCAAGCCAGGTCGTAATCCGTTTGAATCTTCCCATTTTCTGCCTCCGTTATCCGAAATTTCTGAGCCCCTTGGGGTAATGGTTTTTGAGGCGGCCGCCCGAGGCCTTGCCGAAGCCGAGCGGTATGCCATTTACAGTTACCGGAATATAGCCCCTCCCGGAATCAAATGGAAGCTCTTCCCCGCGTAGGAACCTCAAAAGCTCCGGGGATTCCATATCCATATCGAGGGCTGCGCGCATCTGCTCCGGGTTAAGCGACTGGAACAGCGCGTGCGCCGGTTCGAATCTTTTTCCGCCGCGGAGGGTTCCCGCCAGCACTCCCGCGCGAAGAATCCCGAGGCCCTTTCCCGCCGGTATGCCGGAAGGCAAAAGTAAAACGTCTTCCCCCTGCCGGTGCGGCGCGCCCTCTGGCAGTTCCTTCAAAAAGGAACGGCAGCATTCTTCGTATACGCTCTGTTCAGATGCGGTAAGGCCGGTGGGCGTAAAATATGCACCGCACCACATGTTTTCCGATTTTCGGCGCATACGCGCCACAAAATGGCCTTCGCCGCCATCCTGCGGCAAAATCCGGCGCGCACGTGTGATTCCGGCGCAGCCGGGCGCGAGCCTCTCATATGCCGAGCGTCCGAACGAATGCGGGATTTCCTCCAGCTGGAAGTCCGGATGGGTTTCCAGAAAAGCGGCAATCACCTGCTCGTTTTCGTCCCCCGCAAAGGTGCAGGTGGAATACACGAGCACGCCGCCCGTTTTCACGGCCTCCGCGGCGCTATCGAGCAGCTTCAGCTGGCGGGCCGCGCAGGCCTTCACGTTTTCATAGCTCCAGGTTTTGCGGATTTCCGGTTCCCGGCGCATCATGCCTTCGCCCGAGCAGGGCGCGTCCGCCAGTACTTTATCGAAAAAGCCCTTAAGCTCCCGGCAGAGCGGTTCGGGATGCGCGCTCGAAACCACCGCATTATGTACACCCATCCTTTCCAGATTGGAAAGAAGGATTTTGGCCCTTCCGCGGACGATTTCATTCGACCACAATAGCCCCCGACCTTTCAGTGCCGCTGCAATCTGCGTAGATTTTCCGCCCGGTGCGGCGCACAGGTCCAGCACGGTATCCCCAGGCTGTGGGTCCAGCGCCGTTACCGGCGACATAGCCGAAGGCTCCTGAAAATAAAATGCGCCCGCATGATGCAGTGGATGGCTGCCGCCGAGCGCGCTTTGCGGCTCCAGCACAAAGCCCGATCCACAAAAAGGGATCTCGCCGAGCGGTTCCCCCAGCAGCTCGCGGAGCCGCCCGGGCGTCACTTTCAGCAGATTTGCCCGGATACCGCGCAGGGGCGGCTTCTCCTGCGCGGCGAGCCAAGGGCCGTAATCCCCGCCGAGAGTTCTGTGCATGTGTTCTTCAAACGTCATTTTTTCTCCTCAATTGCCTTGAATCCTTCTCCGATGACCTGGCTCGCTTCGGAAATAATGATGAAAGCGTTCGGGTCTGTATTTTTCACGATGTGGTTGATCCGGAATACCTCCTGAGGGCGCGCAGCGCAAAGCAGAACCTTTCTTTCTTCATGGGAGTAAGCTCCCTCCGCATGCAGAAACGTTGCTCCCCGCCGGATATGATCGCCGATTTCGTGGGAGATTTCATCCCCATTTTTGGATACGATCATGAGGGTTTCTCCCTTTTCGGAGCTGTAAAGGACAGCGTCTATCATCTTGCTGGAAGCAAAAATAGTAACCACCGAATACAGCGCGGCATTGACTTCACCATACACGAATGCCGCCGCCAAAACCACAGCGGCATCCATCGCCAGAAACGCGCGGCCAATGGAAAAATACGGATACTTACGGTTGATGAGCCTCGCCATCACATCCACGCCGCCGGTCGTCCCTCCCCGCAGGAAAATGAGCGCCATGCCGAGGCCGGAAAGCACGCCGGCGTACAGGGCGGCAAGAAGCTGGTCGCCCGGGCGTACGGCGGGCAGAAACAGTGCGGAAAGATCGATCATCACGGAGCTTAGCACCGTGCAGAATATCGTTTTTGCAAGAAAGCTGCCGCCGAGCTTGCGCGCGCCGAAGATGAGGATTGGGATATTCAAAAGGAGGAACAGGGCGCCGATGGGCAGCGCCGGCACGAGGTAATTGATTACCGTGGCAACACCCGTAACGCCGCCGAGCACGATATTGTTCGGCGCGGAAAAGCAGGTGACTGAAACCGCGTACAACGCGCAACCGATGACCATGAATGGGATATCCTTCAGCGCGTCCGCTATGATCTCATGTTTTTTTGACATATCCTCAAATGCACCCTTTCCCGCCGCCTTCCGGCGGAAGGCTTTATGTATCGCAGATGAGGCTGAAAAGTTCGTGCATGCGGCCGGTTCGACCGGAAAGGTAAAGAAAGCCGAACAGGGCTTCGAGGCCGGTGGCCTTATGGTAATCCCCGCAGGAAGAACCTTTGGGGATACCGGAAACATGGGCGTTGCGCCCCCGCTTATAAACGCTCAGCTCCTCTTCCGTGAGAAGCGGCAGAATCCGTTCCGCCGCTTCCGCCTGCGCGGAGGCTTTCACCAGCTTTACCGAGGCATTGTGCAGGGAGTTTGCCGGACGGTTTGCAACCCGGACCAGCCTTTCCCGCACCATCAGGCCGTAAATGCCGTCTCCCACAAAGGCGAGCGCCAGGGGGCTGAGCAGCTTCGGGTCAGTTTCCGCAGAATGAGTCGTTTCCATTTTGCCCTCCGTTACTGCACATATTCAAATTCAATATCGTAAATGCTCACCGTATCTCCGTTGTGGATGCCCTTTTCCCGCAGGGCGTCAAAAATACCGCTTTTCTGCAAAACCGTTTGGAAGTATTGGAGCGATTCATAATCGTCCAGATCCACCTTCCGAATGACTTTAACGAGCCACGGCGCTTCCACGATATACACGTCTCCGTGTGCCTGGATGGTAAAGCCGGTGTTTTCCTTTGCGAGGTCGCGTTCGGGCCTTTGCTGGGGCTCATATGTCATAATGGGGGGCAGCTGTGCGAGGCGCGCTGCCGTGAGGTTCATCAGTTCCTTGGTGCCTTCCGAAATGGGAGCAATGATCGGTACGAAGGTCAGCCCCTGTTCCTCAATAAAAGAGCGGAAGCGCTCCACGTTCTCTTCTTCCGTAAGGTCGCACTTATTTCCTGCCACGATCTGCGGGCGTGTGGCAAGCTCCGGGCTGTATTGCTTCAATTCCCTGTTGATGGTTTTGAAATCCTCCACCGGGTCGCGCCCCTCGCTGCCCGAAACATCCACCACGTGAATGAGCAGGCGGCAGCGGTCGATGTGGCGCATGAATTCGTGGCCGAGCCCCACGCCTTCGCTCGCCCCTTCGATGATGCCGGGGATATCGGCAATCACAAACGAGCTTTCCTCTCCCATGCGGACGACCCCGAGCGTTGGGGTGAGGGTAGTGAAATGGTAATTGGCAATTTTGGGCTTTGCTTCGCTCACCACGGAAATCAGTGTGGATTTTCCCACATTTGGGTAACCAATCAACCCAACGTCCGCCAGGAGCTTGAGCTCCAGCACCAGCTCGATTTCTTCTCCAGGAGTGCCGTCCTTTGCAAAGCGGGGGCACTGCCGGGTGGGTGTTGCAAAATGCTGGTTTCCCCAGCCGCCCCGGCCGCCGCGCGCCGCTGTGAACGGTTCCCCGCCGGACATATCCGCAAGCAGCAGCCCGGTTTCCGCATCCTTTACGAGCGTGCCGCGCGGTACGCGGATCACGAGATTCGCGGCGCTTTTGCCGAAGCAGTTCTTGCCGCTTCCATTCTGGCCGTTTTCGGCCGCGTATTTGCGCTTGTAACGAAAATCGGCCAGCGTTGAAAGGTTATCATCCACCTGAAAGATGATATCGCCGCCTTTTCCCCCATCGCCTCCGTCCGGCCCGCCGGACGCCACATATTTTTCCCGGTGGAAGGAAACGGCGCCGTTGCCGCCGTCTCCCGCGCGGACTTTAATTTTTGCTGTATCAACAAACATAGGAGTTCTCCTTAAACTTGAACGATATAGTCATATTTTAGTATACCGCGGCACACATTGCAATAAACTTTTGCGGGCAAATATCCTTTGCTTTTTGTTTTGCCCTGCCGGACGCCGGCACGGAAACGAAAAAACCGATTGCAAAGCGGCATCCCGGCAGGGGCCAAAAAGAAAGGCTCCCGGAACAATTTCTTGCCGGAAGCCTTTTATGAAGTACTGATAATTTGCGATTTGGGCCTTATTTCAAAGCTTCTTCCACCGCAACCGCACACGCAACGGATGCGCCGACCATCGGGTTGTTGCCCATGCCGATGAGGCCCATCATTTCTACGTGCGCCGGAACGGAAGAGGAGCCGGCAAACTGCGCGTCGCCGTGCATACGTCCCATAGAGTCGGTCAGGCCATAAGAAGCGGGGCCTGCCGCCATATTGTCCGGATGGAGGGTGCGGCCGGTGCCGCCGCCGGAAGCAACGGAGAAGTATTTCTTATCGTTTTCGCCGCACCATTTCTTATAGGTGCCGGCAACGAGGTGCTGGAAGCGGGTCGGGTTCGTGGAGTTGCCGGTGATGGAAACATCCACACCCTCGTGCTTCATGATGGCCACGCCCTCGAGCACGTCGTTCGCGCCGTAGCAGCGGACCTTGGCACGCTCGCCGTCGGAAAATGCGCGGGTCTCTTCGATTTTCAGCTCGCCGGTGTAGAAATCGTAATCCGTTTTCACATAGGTGAAGCCGTTGATACGGGAGATGATATAAGCCGCGTCCTTGCCGAGGCCGTTGAGGATAATCTGGAGCGGTTCCTTGCGGACCTTATCCGCCGCGCGGGCGATACCGATCGCACCTTCCGCAGCCGCGAAGGATTCATGGCCGGCGAGGAAGCAGAAGCACTTGGTTTCATCGCGGAGGAGCATCGCCGCGAGATTGCCGTGGCCGAGGCCTACCTTGCGCTGCTCCGCAACGGACCCCGGAATGCAGAACGCCTGCAGGCCGATGCCGATCGCTTCCGCCGCTTCGGCAGCCGTTTTGCTGTTTTTCTTTATGGCAACCGCCGTGCCGAGCGTATAGGCCCAAACCGCGTTTTCAAACGCGATGGGCTGAACGCCCTTCACGAGGGCTTCCACGTCGATCCCCTTGCCGAGGCAGAGGTCGCGCGCCGCTTCAAGACTGTCAATGCCATACTCTTTGAGACATTCTTCAATCTTGGCCATTCTTCTTTCTTTGCCTTCGAAACTTACATTGTTAGCCATTGTTATATGTCCTCCTTTACAGTATGGTATTGATTATTCTTCACGCGGATCTATGTATTTCGCCGCATTTTCATAACGGCCGTATACGCCGATATTCTTTTCGTACGCTTCCTTCGGGTCCATACCGTGGCGGATATCCTCCAGCATTTTGCCAACGCGGACGAATTTGTAGCCGATGGCTTCGTTGTTTTCATCCAGCGCAACGGAAAGGATATAGCCTTCCGCCATTTCCATATATCTGACGCCCTTCACCTTGGTGGCGAACATAGTGCCTACCTGCGAACGCAGGCCCTTGCCGAGGTCCTCGAGAGAAGCGCCGATCGGCAGGCCGTCTTCGGAGAACGCGGTCTGAGAGCGGCCGTAGGCCAGCTGCTTGAAAATCTCGCGCATGGCAACGTTGATAGCGTCGCAAACGAGGTCGGTATTGAGGGCTTCGAGAAGGGTTTTGCCCATGAGGATTTCCGCTGCCATGGCGGCGGAGTGGGTCATACCGGAGCAGCCGCAGGTTTCCACCAGCGCCTCTTCGATGATGCCTTCCTTCACATTCAGGGTGAGCTTGCACATGCCCTGCTGCGGAGCGCACCAGCCGATTCCGTGGGACAGGCCGGAAATATCCTTGATTTCATAAGCTTTTACCCATTTTCCTTCTTCCGGAATGGGCGCGGGGCCATGATGCGGGCCCTTGGCGACGGTGCACATTTGCTCCACTTCGTGGGAATAATTCATAAGTATGCTCCTTTCAGTGTGATGACCCGGAAAACTCCGGACCGTGAATGAAGCGCGCATGCCGGAATACGGCCGTGTGCGCCCTGCCCCGTTCCCGGCGGCAGGCTCTATGTGTTAATAATTTCACATACAGATTTATTATAAACAATTTTTCGTGCCACTGCAATAGAAAACGACCGGATTTTTTATTTTTTTGCCTTTTCCCACGAATCCTTGAGCGCGACCGTACGGTTGAAGACAAGGCGGCCTTCGGTGCTGTCCGGGTCGAGGCAGAAATAGCCGTGGCGCATGAACTGGAAGGTATCGCCCGGCTCGAGGTGGCGCAGGCCGTCTTCCAGCTTGCAGCCGGTGAGCACGACTTCGGAATCGGGATTCAGGTTGGTGTGGAATTCGCCGTTCGATTCATCGGAAGGATTTTCCACGCGGAACAGGCGGTCATACAGCCGGATTTCCGCATCCACACAGTAATCTGCCGATACCCACTGGATAGTTCCCCGCACCTTTCTGCCGTCCGGCGAGCTGCCGCCGCGGGTTTCCGGGTCATAGGTGCAGTGGATCTCCACCACTTTTCCCGTTTCGTCTGTAACAGCAGACTGGCAGGTCACGTAATAGGCGCTCTTGAGGCGGACCTCCCTGCCGGGAGAGAGGCGGAAATAGCCCTTGGGCGGGTTTTCGAGATAATCCCCTTCTTCGATATACAGCTCGCGGGAGAAGGTGACGGCCCTCTGCCCGAGCTCGGGGCGGTCGGGGTGGACATCCACTAAAATCTCTTCGGTTTGGCCTTCGGGGTAATTATCGATCACGACCTTCACCGGGTGCAGCACGGCCATGGCGCGCGGGGCGTTCTGGTTGAGGTTATCCCTCACGCAGTGCTCGAGAAGGGAAAAATCCACAACGCTGTAGGCCTTGGAAACGCCGATTTTCTTGCAGAACTCACGGATGGCCGCCGCCGGGTATCCCCTGCGGCGCATCCCGCACAGGGTGGACATACGCGGATCATCCCATCCGCTGACCACGCCTTCGTTTACGAGCGCTAAGCAGCGGCGCTTGCTCGTGAGGGTATAATTCAGGTTGAGGCGCGCAAATTCAATTTGGCGCGGCGGTTCTTCGATCTCCAGCTCTTTTAAGAACCAATCGTACAGCGGGCGGTGGTCTTCAAATTCCAGCGTGCACAGCGAGAAGGTGACCCCCTCCTTCGCATCGGAAAGCGGGTGCGCGAAATCGTACATCGGGTACACGCACCATTTGTCTCCCGTGCGGTGATGCGGAGCCTTTAAAATGCGGTAAATAACCGGGTCGCGCATGTTGAGGTTGCCGGAAGCCATATCGATCTTCGCGCGCAGCACCTTTTCCCCGTTTCCGAATTCCCCCGCCGTCATACGGCGGAACAGCTCAAGGTTTTCTTCGATGCTGCGGTTCCTGTACGGGCTTTCGCGCCCCGGCTCCTTGAGCGTGCCGCGGTATTCCCGGATTTCCTCCGCCGATAAATCGTCCACATACGCCTTGCCTTTTTCAATCAGCCTGAGGGCGCACTCATATACAAAATCAAAATAATCCGATGCAAAATAGACATTGGCCCACTGGAAGCCGAGCCACTGGATATCCTCCATAATGGATTCCACGTATTCCACGTCTTCCTTTATGGGGTTGGTATCGTCGAAACGAAGGTTGCATACGCCGCCGTATTTTTCCGCCGTGCCGAAATCGATGCAGATGGCTTTTGCGTGCCCAATGTGCAGATAGCCGTTCGGCTCCGGCGGGAAGCGGGTCTGAACCTTATGATATACGCCTTTTTCGAGGTCTTCGTTGATGGCCTCGTGAATAAAATTAATCGTTTCGTCCAACGGAAACTTCCTCCTCCAACTGTTTGATAAACTTCTCCGCCCGCATTTGGAACCGCTCCGCCCCTAAAAGGCGGAGGATTTCATAAAGGTCCGGCGTGTTTTTGCGTCCCGTAGCCGCTATGCGGATGATGCCGCTCACATCTCCCACATGGCCCTTATAGCTTTCCGGGGACTGTTTATAGGCCTTTACCTCTCCCGCAAAGCCGAGATTGCCGCACAGCTCCTTGATCTTGCGGAACCACTCGTCCTTATCGTCTGCCGGGTCATATACTTCGAGATACCGCTTCAGCACGGCGGCCGCGTCCTCCGGGGCGATGTTTTCCGGCTTTTCCTGCCTGCCGTCCCACAGCTCGTCGTAAAAATAGGAAACATAGTCTTCCACTTCCGACCAGCGGGCAATATCCTTGCGCGGCTTTTTCCCTTCCCGGTCAATGCTGAAAATCGCCGCTGCGTAATCCGGGTCCCGTTCCAGAAGCGCCGCGAGCCGGGGCCGGTACTGCTTCGCCCACGCCGTAACCTCATCGCGGACCTGCTCCGCCGGGAAGAAGCAAATGGTGTTTTTACTCACATCGTTCAGCTTCACAAGGTCAAAGAGCGCCCCGGAAAGGCTCATCTTCGAAAGCTTGAAGGGATATTCGGAAACCGGCGCCTTTGGATTCGCACGCCGCCAGTCTTCAAACACGGAATTGGCAAGGGTCATCAGGTATTCCATCACGCTCTGCCGCGGATACCCTTCCTCATGGTAAAAGGTGACCGCCGCCTCCGGGTCCTTGCGCTTGCTGAGCTTCCGCTTGCCGCCGTTTTCTTCCTTCATAATGGGGGAAATATGGGCGTATTTCGGAGCGCGGAACTGGAGCAGCCGGAAGAGCTGCAAATGGATGGGAACGGAAGAAATCCATTCATCTCCCCGGACGACCAGCGTCGTGCGCATCAAATGGTCGTCCACCGCATGGGCAAAATGGTAGGTCGGGATGCCGTCCGCCTTGAGGAGGACGATATCCTGATCGTTCTCCGGCATTTCGATTTTCCCCTTGACGAGGTCGCGGAAGCTGAACCGGTTTTCTTCGCTTCCCGGGGACTTCAGGCGGATAACGAACGGCCGGCCTTCCTCCAGCCGCCGCTCGATCTCTTCAAAAGAAAGAGCGCGGCAGCGGGCATAAGGGCCGTAATATCCGGTGCGCAGCTTGTCCCTTTCCTGGCCGGTGCGGATTTCGTCCAGCTGCTCCGGGCTGCAGAAGCAGGGATAGGCGAGCCCTTCCAAAAACAGCTTTTTGGCAAACGACTGGTAAATCCCTTTGCGCCGGCTTTGGAAATAGGGGCCGTAGGCTCCCTTTTCCCCCCCTTCGCCGGTTACGCCTTCATCGAAAGCCACGCCGAAGGCTTTCAGGCCCTCTATCACGGCGCCAACGCCGTTTTCGATCTCGCGCTTTTTATCGGTGTCCTCAATCCGGAGGAAAAACACGCCGCCGCTCTGCCTTGCAGTTGTTTTTGCAATCATGGCGGCAAACAGGCCGCCGATATGCAGAAAGCCTGTGGGGCTGGGTGCGAAACGCGTTACCACCGCCCCCTCCGGCAGGTTTCTTTCAGGATATTCCTGTTCGATCTCTTCCGGTATTTTTTCCGCCGCGGGAAACAGGCGCTCCGCGAGCTGTTCCAATTCATTCATATTTCGTTCCGACATTCCTTCCGATGAACCCGCTGCTTTACCTGGGGTTCCAAAATATACTTTAATATTATGGCAGAAATCGGCCCGTTCTTCAAGAGTCTTTCCTCTTTTCGGGCTGTTTTTTTCGCACAGCAGAGGAATTATTATTATTTTGTTAATTTTAGAATCGCGTCTGGCTTTTTTTTAGTTATATGGTATAATTCATTAAATGGCTTTTTTACGGAGGTACATAGATGAGTTTGATACAAAAAATATTCGGTTCCAACAGCTCCCGTGAGCTGAAAAAGATTTACCCCCTTCAGCAAAAGGTTCTTGCTCTCGAAGAAACATACAAGGCCATGAGCGAGGAGGAGCTGCGCGGCAACACGGAGCGATTCCGCGAGCGCCTGCGTAACGGCGAAACGCTGGACGACCTTCTTCCCGATGCGTTTGCCGCATGCCGGGAGGCGGCGGACCGCGTGCTCGGCATGCGCCACTTCCCCGTTCAGATCATCGGCGGTATCGTGCTGCACCAGGGCCGCATCGCCGAAATGAAAACCGGTGAAGGCAAAACGCTCGTTGCCACCCTCGCCGCTTACCTGAACGCCCTGCCCGGCGAAGGCGTGCATATCGTTACGGTAAACGATTACCTCGCCCGCCGCGACTCGGAATGGATGGGCAAGCTTTACCGCTATCTCGGCCTTACCGTCGGCCTCGTGGTGCATGGCGTGGAAAACGACGACCGCCGCGCCGCTTATAACGCCGATATCACCTACGGCACCAACAACGAATTCGGCTTCGATTACCTGCGGGACAACATGGTGATCTATAAGGAAAACAAGGTGCAGCGCGAATTCAACTTTGCCATTGTGGACGAAGTGGACTCCATCCTCATCGACGAAGCGCGTACGCCGCTCATCATTTCCGGCCGCGGGGAAAAATCCACCGATATGTATGAGCGTGCCGACCGCCTGGCGAAATCCTTGACCTCGATCAAATTCAAGGAGATGGATACCAAGGCGGACAACGACCAGTACGACTGCGACTATATCATCGACGAAAAAGCCAAGACCGCAACGCTCACCCAGCAGGGCGTGAAGAAGGCGGAGCAGTATTTCGGCCTCGAAAACCTGATGGACCCCGATAACGTCACCATCCTGCATCACGTCAACCAGGCCATCAAGGCGCACGGCGTCATGCACCGCGACCAGGATTACATTGTCAGCGACGACGGCCAGGTCATCATCGTCGATGAATTCACCGGCCGCCTGATGTACGGCCGCCGGTACAACGAGGGCCTCCATCAGGCCATCGAAGCCAAGGAAGGCGTGAAGGTCGCACACGAAAACCGCACGCTTGCCACCATCACCTTCCAGAACTATTTCCGCCTTTATAAAAAGCTCTCCGGTATGACCGGTACCGCCCTGACCGAAGAGCCCGAATTCAACGAGATTTATAAGCTGGATGTTATCGAAATCCCCACCAACAAGCCGGTGGCGCGTACCGATGAGTCCGACCTCATCTATAAAACGGAAAAAGCCAAGCTGAACGCCGTGATCGAGCAGATCGTCGAATGCCATGAACGCCATCAGCCGGTGCTGGTGGGTACCATCACGATCGATAAATCCGAACAGCTCAGCTCCGCGCTCAAGCGCCGCGGCATCAAGCATGAGGTGCTGAACGCAAAATACCACGAAAAGGAAGCGCAGATCATTGCACAGGCCGGTAAGAAGGACGCCGTTACCATCGCCACCAACATGGCGGGCCGCGGCACCGATATCGTGCTCGGCGGCAACGCGGAATACCTCGCCAAAGCGGAAATGCGCAAAAACGGCTTTGAGGAAGAGCTGATCGACGAAGCCACCAGCTTCTCGGAAACCGATAACGAAGAAATTCTAAACTCCCGCAAAACATATGCCGAGCTTCTGGGGAAATATAAAGAGATGATCGCGCCGGAGGCAGATGAGGTGCGTGAGGCCGGAGGCCTTTACATCCTCGGAACCGAGCGCCATGAATCCCGCCGGATCGATAACCAGCTGCGCGGCCGTGCTGGCCGTCAGGGCGACCCGGGCGTCAGCCGCTTCTTCATTTCCCTGGAAGACGATCTCATGCGTCTCTTCGGCGGTGAGCGCATTTATAACATCATGGAAACCCTGGGCGTTTCCGAGGATACACCTATTGAGAGCAAGATGATTTCCCGGCAGATCGAGGAAGCGCAGCGCCGTGTGGAAGGCCGCAACTTCTCCATTCGTAAGAGCGTTCTCCAATACGACGACGTAATGAACCGCCAGCGTGAAATTATGTATGGCCAGCGCAACCAGGTGCTCAACGGCGAGAATCTCAAGGATAAGATCCTCAAGATGATCGAGGATGTAATCGACGAGGAAGGCACACGCTTCCTCAGCAGCGAGTCGCCGGAAGAATGGAATCTCGACGCCCTGCGTGACGCTTTCCTCGGCTGGCTTACCACGGAAGACGATTTCCGTTTCAGCGGCCGCGAGCTCGACCAGCTTTCGCCGGAGGATATCAAGCAGCAGCTGATCGACCGGGCGCATGAAAAATACGAAGAACGGGAAAAACGCTTTGGCAGCGAAACCATGCGCGAGCTGGAGCGCGTCATCCTGCTCCGCACTGTGGATACTTACTGGATGGATCATATCGACGCCATGGAGGAGCTGAAAAACGGCATCCACCTGCGCGCCTATGGCCAGCATGACCCGGTGATCGAATACCGCAACGAAGGCTACGATATGTTCAACGCCATGACCTCCGCCATCTGCAGCGATACCGCTCGGCTGATCCTTTCCGTGGAGGTCCGCCGCGAGGAGGATATGAAGCGCAAGCAGATTGCCACCCCCTCCACCGAATCGCGCGGAGGCGACGCCGGCTCGGAAAAGCCGAAGCCCGCGAAGGCCGCCAAAAAGCCCGGCCGCAACGATCCCTGCCCCTGCGGAAGCGGCAAAAAATATAAGTTCTGCTGCGGCGCTCCCGGTAAAGAAAACGCCAATTCTTAAAAAACAAAAATAGCTGCCTATTGCGGAACGCTTCACGAATCAATGGTTTTCGGTACACAAGAAACGCCGGGCTGGAACTTTCCAGCCCGGCGTTTCTTTAGATATGAGATAGGCCGCATTATACCTCGTTTTAATACCTCAGGAAATGGCACTGTCGCCGCCGCGGGTGGCTTCGCGGTAAATGGCATCCGTTCCCCACTGATTCCGGAGGGTATCCATCGTGCGGAGCACATCCATCGTGGTAGAAAGCGGAAGAACGGGGCTTTCCAGCAGGCCTTCCGCTATGCACCGCTCCGTTTCGGCAATTTCATACTGGAAGCCGTTTTCATAGCGGCAGTCGAGCTCTTCCGGCTCTGCGCCGGTAACGTGGATCGTCGCGGTTTGGCCCTGGGAAAAATAAGGCAGGCGGATAAACCCCTTCGTGCCGACGATCACCGCCTCCTGTGTGCCGACGCATTTGATTCCGGTGGTGATATTGGCCACCGCCAGATGACCGAACTTCATGCTGATGGCGCTTTGCAGATCTACGCCCGTTTCGCCCACATGGCAAACAGAGGCGATTTCCGTGGGGTTGCCGAGCAAAAGGTTCGTAAAATGGACGGCGTACACGCCCACATCCAGCAGGCCGCCTCCGGCGAGCTTTGCATTCAGGATGCGGTAATCCGGGTCGGGGTCGCCGTCGAAGCTGTAATCCGCGGTAATCATACGGATTTCCCCGATGATTCCTTCCCGCAGAAGGTCGGGGAGCGTTGAATGGTACATCGGCAAAAAGCGGGACCACATGGCCTCCATCAAAAAGCGGCTGTTTTCCTGCGCCGCGCGCCGGCACTCTTCCGCTTCCGCGCGGCTTACGCACAGAGGCTTTTCACACAGCACATGCTTGCCCGCGCGGAGCGACCGGATAATCGTTTTCGCGTGATGCGAATGCGGGTTTGCAATGTAAACCACATCCACCTCTTCATCCGCGAGGAGCTCTTCATAGCTTCCATAGGCCCTAGGAGCTCCGTATTCCGCCGCGAACGTTTCGGCGCGCGAAAGCGTCCGCGAGCCGACGGCGTAAAGCTCCGAACCATTGATATGAAGCGCCTTTGCAAATTTATGACTGATGATTCCCGGGGCAAGGATGCCCCACTTCAAACGTTTCACGGGGAAACTCCTCCTTTGTTACGGCAGAAGCGCCGCAAGTATCGAATTAGAAACCAGAAAACCGCTCGCCGTGAGGCGGATTCCTTTCTCTGCCAGTATAACATATTCCGGTGGGATTTTCCGCGCGTTTTCATAGATTCCCGGCGGAATCCCCCTGCCAAAGCGCCGCTTTACATCGGCTTCAAGCAGCCCCTCCGTCAGGCGCAGGCGGAGCATCATGTATTCTTCGAAGGAGCCGCCGGGGCCATCCTCCACTGGAGCCGCTCCTTCCAGAAATCCGCGAAGCGAACGCGGCCAATAAAAGCGGCGGCCGCCGTAAAAGGAATGGGCCGCGGGGCCGAGGCCGAGGTATTCTTCCGAATTCCAGTATTTGAGATTGTGGCGGCTTTGGCAGGCCCTGTTCTCCGCGAAGCTCGAAATTTCATACTGCCTGTATCCCGCAAGCCCCAGCTGCCGCACGGCAAAAAGGTAAAGCTCCGCAGCGCGGTCGTCATCCGGCGCGCCGAGCGTTTCCCGGCGCTGATAAAAGGCCGTTCCCGGTTCCACCTTCAACAGATAGGCCGAAACATGCGTGGCTCCGAGCTCCCGGCAAAAAGCAACCGACCGCGCAATATCCGCTTCGGTTTGCTCTGGCAGGGCCAGCATCAGGTCGAGCGATATATTTCGGATACCGGCCGCCTGCGCCGCGCGCACAGCTTCCGCCGCTATGCCGGCTGTATGCCGCCTGTGGAGCAGCTTCAGCTCCCTCGGGATTGCGGACTGCAATCCGAACGACAGGCGGTTTACCCCCGCCTGTGCAAACGCTCCCGCGGAACGGGCAAAGCTTTCATCCGGATTTGCTTCCAGTGTGATTTCCGGCCCCCGGAGTGTGAAATGGTCCTGAACCGCGCGAATCAGGCGGCCGATCCGTTTCCCGCCGAGCAGCGAGGGCGTTCCGCCGCCGAAATATACCGTATCGAACGGGCGGGCTCCGCAACGCTCCCCCCATTCGGCTATCGTTTCTTCCATTGTTCGGGTATACTGCTCGAGCCGCTCTTCCTCGACCGGGAGCGAATAAAAATCGCAGTAAGGGCACTTTGCCTTACAAAATGGAACGTGGATATACAGCCCAGCCGGAGTCATCTGCGCGCCGCCCCCTTTTCCATGCCCCTGTTCTTCGGAACATACAGCCGGGAAAGGAGAAACTCGATCGTCCGTGCGGGCAGCAGCCTCTTCAAAAAGGTCAGCAGGCGGTATGAAGCGCCCACCACGACCCGCGGCTTCGGATTTTTCTTCCGGGCGAGCCGCAGCGCCGTTTGTGCAAAAGCGGAAGGGTCAGCACCCGTGCGCTCGTCCTGTTCCATTTTGCCTACCGATTCCCGGCAGGCATCCGTATACGGAGACCCCTCCGGCAGGGCCGTTTTCCGCGCTGCCGTAAAGCCGGTTTTGGTATCCCCCGGTTCAATGATGCAGGCGCGGATGCCAAACGGCGCCGCCTCCATTCGGAGAGCTTCCATGTATGCTTCGAGCGCAAATTTGGAGGCGCTGTATGCGCTCTGAAACGGGATGGGGAAAATGCCCGCCACAGAACCAGCCGCCAGCACCAGCCCGCGCCCCTCGCGGCGCATGGCGGGCAGGAAGGCGCGGTTCACACGCAGCACGCCGAAAAAATTGGTTTCAAACTGCCGCTGAACGTCTTCCGGGTCGGTATCCTCCGCCGCCCCGGCAATGCCGAAGCCCGCACAGTGGAGCAAAATGCCCGCCCCGCCGAGAGCATTCACCTGTTCGGCGGCGCGGCGCACGCTGGCTTCCTCCGTTACATCCGTATTGATCCGGATGAGCCGCCCGCTTTCCGCCGAAAAATCCGTTTCCTCCGCGTGGCGGGAGAGTGCGTAAACGGTGAAACCGTTCCGCAGAAAAAGCTCGGCCGCCGCCCGGCCGAGGCCGGACGACGCACCGGTTATTGCAATCCTGTTTCCGTAAGGTAAGCGCACGCCGCCGTGCCCCCTTTTTATTCGTCCAGCTTGAGCACCGCCATGAACGCTTCCTGCGGCACTTCCACAGAACCGAGCTGGCGCATGCGCTTCTTGCCTTCCTTCTGCTTTTCCAGCAGCTTTTTCTTTCGTGTGATATCGCCGCCGTAGCACTTGGCAAGAACATCCTTCCGCATGGCCTTGACTGTTTCGCGGGCAATGATCTTGCCGCCGATAGCCACCTGAATGGGCACCTCGAACAGCTGTCGCGGGATATTATCCTTCAGCTTTTCGGCAATGCGCCGCGCGCGGCTGTATGCCTTCTCGGAGTGAACGATGAAGGAAAGGGCGTCCACCACCTCGCCGTTCAAAAGGACATCGAGCTTTGCGAGGTCGGATTGTGTATATCCAATGAGCTCGTAGTCATAGGAGGCATAACCCTTCGTGCGGGATTTGAGCGCATCAAAAAAATCGTACACGATTTCGTTCAGCGGCAGCTCATAGTGAATGTCCACACGGGTATCGTCCAGATACTTCATATCCTTGTAAATTCCGCGGCGCTCCTGGCTGAGCTCCATGATGGTGCCGATATAGTCCGATGGGCTGAAGATATGCACGTTTGCCATCGGCTCTTCCGCGCTTGCAATCAACGAGGGGTCGGGGTAATTGGTGGGATTATCGATATACACCGTTTCGCCGTTCGTCATATTGAGCTTGTAAATAACGCTCGGCGCGGTAGTGACGAGGTCGAGATCGTACTCGCGTTCCAGGCGCTCCTGGATAATCTCCATATGGAGCAGCCCTAAAAAGCCGCAGCGGAATCCAAACCCCAGCGCAACGGAAGTTTCCGGCTCATATAAAAGGGAGGCATCGTTCAGCTGGAGCTTTTCGAGCGCTTCGCGGAGGTTCTCGTATTTTGCGCCGTCCGCCGGGTAAATACCGCAGAAAACAACGGGGTTCACCTTGCGGTACCCGGGCAGAGGCTCCGCTGCCGGGCGGCCGGCCAGGGTAACGGTATCGCCCACGCGGGCGTCTGCCACCGTTTTGATGGAGGCGGCGATGTACCCGACGTCTCCTGCCTCGAGGCTCCCGCAGGGAACGAAATCCATGGGGCTCATGTTGCCCACTTCCACCACGGTAAATTCCGCGCCGGTAGCCATCATGCGGATGGTATCCCCCGCTTTGAGGGAGCCTTCCTTAATACGGACATATACGATAACGCCCTTATAGCTGTCGTAATACGAATCGAACACCAGCGCCTTGAGGGGCTCCGTGCTGTCTCCCGTGGGGGCGGGCACCTGATTTACGATGAGCTCGAGCACCTGCTCCACATTTTCCCCTGTTTTGGCGGAAACGCGGGGCGCATCCATCGCGGGCAGGCCGATCACATCCTCCACCTCGCTGCACACGCGCTCCGGATCGGCGGAAGGAAGGTCGATCTTATTGATGACGGGCAGAATTTCCAGCCCGTGATCCAATGCGAGATAGGTATTGGCGAGCGTCTGCGCCTCAATCCCCTGCGATGCATCCACCACCAGGATGGCCCCCTCGCATGCCGCGAGAGACCGGGAGACCTCGTAGTTAAAGTCCACATGGCCGGGTGTGTCGATCAGGTTGAGCTGATAGCGCCTGCCGTCTTTCGCATCGTAATAAATGGTGACCGCGTGCGCCTTGATGGTGATTCCGCGTTCGCGTTCCAAATCCATATTATCGAGAAGCTGGTCCTGGCTTTCCCTCAGGGAAACCGCCTCGGTCAATTCGAGCAGGCGGTCTGCCAGGGTGGATTTTCCGTGGTCGATATGCGCGATGATAGAAAAATTGCGGATCTGTTCCTGTGGAACGGCCAAAAATATCACCTCAGGTTTGGAAATGGGGGTAAAAATCAATCTTCCGCTTCGTCTTCGTCGGGATTCTCCCAGTTATGCCAGATGTTCTGCACATCGTCGTTATCTTCCAGCATTTCAATCAGGCGGTTCATTTTGATGCGGGCATCCTCGTCGTCGATACGGGAATAGGTATCCGGAATATACTGGATCTCCGCCGTTTCAAATGGATAGCCTTTGGTCTCCAGGTCCGCACGCACGCCGCTGAAATCATTCGGCTCGGTATAAACGATAAAATATTCCCCGTCCGTGAGGAAATCGACGGCGCCCGCTTCGAGGGCGTCTTCCATCACCTTATCTTCCTCGAGGCCTTCTGCCGGAATCGCCAGAACGCCCTTGCGCTGGAACATGAAAGAGACGCAGCCCATAGCGCCGAGGTTGCCGCCGAATTTATCGAAATAATGGCGCAGGTCGCCGGCGGTGCGGTTGCGGTTGTCGGTCAGCGCTTCCACGATCACCGCCACGCCGCAGGGGCCGTAGCCTTCATACATAACGTCTTCATAATTGCTCGTATCGTTTGCACCCGCCGCCTTTTTAATAGCGCGGTCGATATTGTCGTTCGGGACGTTATTTGCCTTCGCCTTGGCGATTAGGTCGCGGAGCTTGGAGTTCGTATCCGGGTCTGCTCCGCCTTCTTTGATGACGACCGCCATCTCCCTGCCGATTTTTGTGAAAATCTTCGCTTTTTGCGCATCGGTCTTTTCCTTTTTATTTTTAATATTGTTCCACTTGGAATGTCCTGACATATTGCATCCTCCCAAAAAACAGCTTTCTGAATATTTTAACACGATTCCCCTTCCCGCGCAAGGGGTGCCCGCGCGTCAGAAGCCTTTTCTCTGAAAGGATTTTGCCGCATGCGCGCAGAAATCAATCACCGGCCGCGGAGCACTTCAGCAGCAGGTGATTTTCAGCACACAAAATATCCCCCGGCAAATGCCGGGGGATTCGTTTTAATGCAATCCATTTTCCGCAATCACGCGCTGATACCAGTGGAACGAGTCCTTCCGGAAGCGTTTACCGGTACCGGTGCCGTCATCATTGAGGTCCACATAAATGAAGCCATAGCGCTTCTTCAGCTCGCCTGTGGTGAAGGATACGAGATCGATGCAGCCCCATGGCGTGTATCCGATCAGCTCCACGCCGTCCAGCTCAACGGCCTTCTGCATTTCGCGGATGTGCTTGTCTAGATACTCGATACGGTAAGGGTCGTGGCAGGTTCCGTCCGGCTCCAGCTCATCCACCGCGCCGAAGCCGTTTTCTACGATAAACAGTGGAATCTCATACCGTTCATACAGCGTAACGAGAGCATACCGAAGGCCAATGGGATCGATCGGCCAGCCCCATTCGCTCACCTTGAGATAGGGATTCTCCACCGAATGGGGCGAGCTGCCGTCCAGGCTCTCCCGGGTGTTTTTTTCTGCGTTTGCCTTGACCGTGTTGGTCATATAATAGCTGAACCCGATATAGTCCACCGTGCCTTCGGCCAGGATCTGCTCATCGCCGGGCTCCATCTCAATATGGTAGCCCTTGCGCTCCCATTCCCGGAGGGCATAGGAGGGATAATGGCCGCGCACCTGCACATCCAAAAAGAAGAACCGTTCGTGCATGCTTTCCACCGCGGTCATGATATCGTCCGGATTGCAGGAATAGGGATAAAAAGGAACCACAGAGCACATGCAGCCGATTTTGAAATCGGGGTTGATCTCATGCCCCTTTTTCACTATCATCGCCCCTGCGACGAATTCGTGATGCACCGCTTGATACATGGCCTCTTCCGGTTTTTCAAATTCCGAGCACCGGATGCCCGAGCAGGTCCAGGCGAAAATGTCGTTTTCGACGTTCGACTGGTTGTTGATCTCGTTGAAGGTCATCCAGTATTTGACCTTATCTTTATACCGTTCCATAACGGTGACGGCATATTTCACAAAGCAGTCGATAACCTTGCGGCTGCGCCAGCCGCCGTACTTTTTGGCCAGATGATACGGCATTTCAAAATGGCTGAGCGTGATGACGGGTTCCATACCGCGTTTCAGCAGCTCATCGATCAGCTCGTCATAAAAGCGCAGGCCGGCTTCGTTCGGCTCGCTCTCCTCTCCTGTTGGGAAGATCCGGGTCCACGCGATGCTGGTGCGGAAGCATTTAAAGCCCATCTCCGCCATCAGCGCGATATCCTCGCGGAAGGTGTGGTAAAAATCGATGGCGGTGTGGTTCGGATAATGCTCCCCTTCCTGCACGCCGTCCGTGATGCGGCGCAGAACACCCCTTCCGCCGGCGGTCAACACATCTGCCACACTCATTCCTTTGCCATCTTCCCTCCAGGCACCCTCGAGCTGATGAGCGGCAACCGCTCCGCCCCAAAGAAAATTTTCCGGAAGTTTGCTCACGCTCTTTTCCTCCTCATTGTACGGTCAGAAGATCGTCGCCAGGGCTTACGGTTTTGCGTTCGCAGGGCTTAATCTTCTCTTCATCCCTGCCTTCCACCAATATCGGCGTTATCAGCGGATAGCCCGCCTTTTTGATGGCTTCGCCGTCAAATTCGAGAAGCAGGTCGCCTTTTTTCACCTGCTGGCCCTCTTTGACATGCGGGGTGAAATGCTTGCCGTTCAGCTGCACGGTATTCACGCCGATATGCATGAGCAGCTCCACGTCCCCGCCTGTCATACCGATGGCGTGTCCGCTCTCCGCCACGATATTGATTACGCCGTCCATCGGCGCAAACAGCTTATATTCCTTGGGTTCAATGGCGACACCGTATCCCAGAACGCCGCCGCGGAACGCTTCGTCCGGAACCTCGGAAAGGGGAACGACCCTACCGGCGAGCGGACTGCCGACAATCTGCGGATGCACGGTGTCCACCCATTCACATTCGTTCGCGGACCCTGCGGCAGGCTCATCGTGCGGCGCTTCCACCGATTCCGCTTCCGTTGCGGCGACCGGATCATCGAAGCCGACGAAATAGACGAGCAGGATCGAGCCGATGATGGCAATAAGGCAGCCGATGACCTCGCCGATGAACGACATCGGCGCATCGGGCGAAATGGCGTTTACAATGGTGAGCAGGCTCGGCAGCCCGGCATAAGCGTAATAGGCCGAATTGAAAAAGCTCAGTACGACCGCGCCGACCGCGCCCGAAATACATCCGCAGATAAAGGGCTTTTTCAGACGCAGGGTCACGCCGTAAATAGCCGGCTCTGTGATGCCGAAAACTCCGGTAATGCCCGCAGAAAGCGCAACGCCTTTAAATTCCCGGTTGCGTGATTTCAGCCAGCAGCCGAAAGCCGCACTCATCTGGGCAACCACCGCGATCGTCTGGAAGGCCTGAAACGTATCGTGGCCGTTCATGGCGAAGTTTGCAAGCACCACGGGCGTGATGCCCCAATGCACACCGAAGATGACGAAGACCTGCCAGAGCCCGCCGATCAGCGCGCCGGCAACTGCCGGAGCCACAGCGACCAGGGAGTTATATCCATTGGCAATGGCATTGGCAAAGATGGTGGAAAGCGGACCAATCAAAAGAATGGTGAACGGCACCATGAGCACGAGGCAGATAAGCGGTGTGAGAAGGGGCCTTGCCACCTCCGGCAGGCGCTTTTCGAGGAAGCGTTCCACATAGGAAAGCAGCCACACCAGGAAAAGAGGCGGCAGCACGGAAGAGGTATATACCGTTTCGCTCAAAGGAAACGCAAGGAATTTAATGAGCTCCCCGTTTGCAATACGCGCGGCGATCTCGTTCCACGAGGGATTAACCAGCGCGCTGCAACAGAGCACCGCAATAAAGGTGTTGCATTTAAAATGCTTGGAAGCCGTGAGCGCGATAAAAATAGGCAGAAAGGTGAACGGCGTCCAGGACATAAAGCTGAGCACTTCATAGGTGCCGGTTTCCGCAAACGCGGGATATGCCAAATTGATGAGGATCAGGATACCCTGCAGGATACCGGCCGCCGCCAGAATATAAACAAACGGTGCGAACACCGCCGACATGGTGGCGATTACGCGGCTGAGCACTCCCTGCTTTTTTTCCGGCAGGCCGCCGGAATCGCCGCCGCTCAGGTGCAGATGCTCCGAAAGATGCTCAAACACATCTACCACATGCGTACCGATGACCACCTGAAATTGCCCGCTGTTTTCGATAACGGAGATGACGCCCGGCATCTGAGATACCTTTTCTTTCGCGCCCTCCGGCGTTTCACGCAGGACCAGCCGCAGGCGGGTTGCACAATGCGATGCTTTGGCAATATTAGATTCTCCTCCAACCGCACGGAGGATGTCCGTGGCGAGTTTGCCGTAATCACGAACCTTTGCCATCTTACTCCCTCACTTTTTATAAGCGTTTCCACTTTGCAATTCTGTCTCTTCACTTGCGAAGTATTCCAGTTAACATTTATTCTTAACCGGCCTCATGGAAAAAATACATGTTTTGCTGGGAGCTTCGATGGAACGACTTTAAATTTTTTCGTTGTATTGCACAAGATTAATGCCTATATAAAAAAGAAAACTGTGTTTTAAGAAAAATAATGTAAAATAGTAGAAAATTTTAAAGATTATTCGTTTTTAAGTGTAACAAATAACATGTGTTTTTGGTTATTAATGTAAGAGAATGTTTATTTATATGAGGAGGTCATAATGATGGCTGACCAGAAAGGTATAAAGAATCCGATGATGCGAAGGGCCTGCCGTGTTTATTTGGAAAAGCAGGCGGAACTGCTTCCCTCCGATAAGTCCGAAAACGTTCCGTATGTCTTTTCAGAAAGATTCAATACGAGGATGTATGATGCCATTCACTCTCATTCTTTTTACCTTCCTGCGGCCCGGCGCCGCTATGCGCCCCGAAAATTTTTTCGCTGCCTTACCGCTGCGGTTTTAATGGTGTGCCTTTTAATAGCCGGTGCAAGCTTTGTTCCGGCAAAACAAATGCGTGGAAATATCTCAGCCAGTATGATCGTGGAATCCTGCGGTGTGCAGAAAAACAAGCAATATATCCAGTGTTCCCGCAAGACGTGGGCGGTGGTTGGTGTTCCCAATAAAATCAAAGAGGTATACCTCCCTACCTTTGCTCCGGAAGGGTATGAACTTAAAATTGACGAAAACAGCTATCACCCAATCTGGGTATCCGTTGATTATTACCGGCAAAATGATCCCGAGCCTATTGGTTTTACGCAATCCCCCCTGGTTATGAATTTGAGCATCGAGCCTTATGAACCGGAAGAGAACAGTTTTGAATATGTAACTGTAGGCTCAAAAAACGGCGTTATTTACCGGGGCACCAACGGCTATTGGTATTTATATTGGAACGACGGTTTGTATTTGTATGAGCTGTGCGGGAAGTCTGATAGAGTTTCTCAAAGCCAGTTGATCCAAATGGCAGAATCCGTTCAGAAAATATCTAAAATTCCCCATATAATGTTTTAATAATGCTCATAAACAAATATAAAAGAAAATTTTTCGAAAAATTGTGTAACAAAATGGCGCTTTTATGCGTTTATTATGGTGTAAGGCTAAAGCATTGCGCAATTAAATTCAGGAGGTGTCTTTATGCGTATCAAATCAGCCTTATGCCTGCTCTTAGTCCTTTGTTTGCTCGCCGTGTCCTCCCTTCCTGTTTGGGCGGATGATAACGAGCCGTTTACTCCCTCCACGCTGGATGAGCTTCTGGCCAATCTCCCTGAAGATGAAGAAGTTTTCCGGGCAGAGCTGAGCCGTCTCGGCATCACCTGCACTTCCCATGAGATGCCGCAGCAGAATTCCCTTCTTAGGGCTTCTTTGGTAGAGCATCCAACCACAACCTTGTCCATCAGCCGTGGTATTGCTACTTGTACTGGCAGAGTAAAAGGTGATACTTCCACCACTTCCGTTGTGATTTATCTTTATCTCAAAAAGCTTGAAAATAATAGTTTTCAAACGAAATATTCCGATCATCAAGAATTTAGCGGAAGGGTGGGGGATTTCTCTTATAATAAATCGATCGTCTCTTATGGATCCGGCTCTTATCGTGTAGATGGTTCTTATTATCTCTTCACAAACAGTACATACATCAACCCTGTGGAAAACAGCGGCGTTGTTTATTATTGATTAGTTTTTAAAAAGCTTGTTCTTTTTTCACATAGATATGATTTCTAATGGATGGTTCCGTTGTGTGCAGCCGCGGCAATTTTATTCCCTATCTTTTTATCGGTTTGCGGCTTGCCCTGCCGCACTTCCCAAGCCCATAGGAAAAGCCGATTCTTCTCTTTATGTTGCCTTCGGTTATTCACATGATGCGTTTCCCTTCCTTTCCCAGAGGGGAAAAAGAAGCCGGATTTTTTCCCTTAGCGCCGAACCCCCTCCCTTCAAGGAGTGTCGGCTGCGCCGGTTTCTTCTCTCTGCTATAGCATCAGTAGCCGCTGTGGCTGCATGCAGCGGGACCGTCCATTGGAAATCATAACAACATGGTTTCCCCTTTCTCTTTTGGCCCTTCGGATTGCCTTCCCGAAGGGTTCTTTTTTATTGTTTTTGAAAATCAGCCGTGTGGCGGAAGCAATTCCACAGCGTACAATTCCACTCAAGTTCGCCATCCATAGAATGATTGACACGTGTTCCGGCATATTGTATGCTGTAGAAAACGCATCGGGCCTGGAAGCAGCATAATCAATCTTTCTCCAGCCCCCGCATGCTGAATATGGAGGGAAATGAGTATGAACTATAAGATTCAGGGGGAACCGCTTCCTGTGGTAATCTGCGAACTGCAGGGCGGCGAAAGTATGATTACGGAGCGCGGCTCCATGTGCTGGATGAGCCCCAACATGAAAATGGAGACCACCAGCAACGGCGGCATCGGCAAGGTTTTTGGGCGCATGTTTTCCGGTGAAGCCCTGTTCCAAAACCGATATACGGCGCAGGGCGCACCCGGAACCATTGCGTTTGCCTCCAGCTTTCCCGGCTCTATTGTTGCTTTCGATATCACGCCTGCCCGCGGGATGATCGTGCAGAAATCTGCTTTTCTTGCGTCCGAAACGGGAGTTGAGCTTTCTGTCTTTTTCCAAAAAAGGCTCAGCGCCGGCTTTTTCGGCGGCGAAGGCTTTATTATGCAACGGCTTTCCGGCTCCGGCACCGCCTTTGTGGAGATTGATGGGTACGCTGTAGAATACGATCTCCGCGCGGGGGAATCCATGATCGTGGATACCGGCTATCTGGCCGCAATGGATGAAACCTGCACGATGGAAATCGTTTCCGTTCCAGGCGTGAAAAACATGCTGTTCGGCGGCGAAGGCATCTTTCATACCGTGGTCAAAGGGCCCGGCCGCATTATTCTTCAAACGCAGCCTATCAGCGCGGTCGCCGGCGTTCTGCGCCCCTTTATGGTTTCCAATTCATAAAATGTGAAAACATATAAGAACAAAAAAAAGAGCCGCACGAGGAACCCTCCGTAAGGAAGGCCTCCAGTGCGGCTCTTGTTTTACCTTGAAAATTCTATTCTTTATAATGGCAAAGGGAGAAGCAGCTTTCATCCGCCGCTTCTCCCTCTGTGGTTTTATATCTCTTCTGTAGAATTTATTCAGCCGGGGTTTCTTCTTCCACAGCAGACTCGTCTGCAGAGAGTTCCTCGTCGTCAGAGAGAAGCTCGCGGATGGAAAGGCTGACGCGCTTCTTATCTTCCTCAATCTGGATGATCTTCGCGTCTACCACATCTCCCACAGAAACGACCTCTTCCGGCTTCGCCACATGGCGGTTGGCCAGCTGGCTGATATGGATCAGGCCGTCCACGCCCGGAATGATCTGGGCAAAGGCACCAAAGGTCGTGGTGCTGACGATCTTGACGCTGGCAACATCGCCAACGTTATATTTCTGCATAAAGATCGCCCAGGGGTTGTCCTCCGCCTTTTTATAGCCGAGGGAAATCTTTTTCTTTTCACGGTCGATCGCCTTCACGTAAACATCTACCGTATCGCCTACATTGACGACTTCAGACGGATGCTTGATGCGGGACCAGGAAAGCTCAGAGATGTGAACCATACCGTCCACCCCGCCGAGATCCACGAAAGCACCGTAAGAGGTAAGGGATTTTACCACACCGGTATACTGCTTTCCTTCTTCCACATTGGCCCAGAATTCAGCCTCCTGCGCCTTGCGGAGCTCCCTTGCAACCGCACGGATAGAGCCGACTGCGCGATGGCGCTGGCGGTTCATATCGATGATGCGGAATTTAACCTGCTGCTTCAGCAGGGTCTTAAGGTCTTCCACACGGGTAGCCGCTGCCTGAGAAGCCGGAATGAAAACGCGGGCGTTGCTTTCTGTGGCAACAATTACACCGCCGCGCACAACGTCTACAACCTTGCCGTCCAGAATGGCGTTTTCTTCCTCGGCCTTCACGATATCCTCCCAGCCCTTCTGCGCATCGCAGCGGAGCTTAGAAAGCATCACAGTGCCGTCCTGATCGTTGGTTTTCATCACGATCAGATCGAGCTCATCGCCGATTTTAACAATGTCGCTCGGCTTCTGGGAGGGGTCGAGGGTGAGCTCGTTCAGCGGAACGAAGCCTGCATGCTTGCGGCCGATATCCACTTGGATTTCCGTCGGGCCAATACCGAGAACAACGCCGCGAACCTTTTGATCTGTATTAAAATTCTTGAGGGACTCTTCCAGAGCTTCCTCAAAAGTCATTTCATCAAAGGATTTTGCAGGAACTTCCTCAACGTTGTCCTTTCCGGCAGCGGCTGCATCGTTAACGCCTTCCGTATTGACAACCGTCTCCGTTTTTTCAGCTGTTGTTTCAGCTGCAGTTCCCTCCACAGGGGTGGTGATTTCTGACATAGAATCCAGTACCTCCTTTATTATACCGGCGGGAGTAGACGCCCCCGCGGTGACACCGACGGAGCGTGCCGCCCGCAGGCGGTCCACCGGCAGTTCGGAAGCCGACTCCACCGGGAAAGTATTCGGGCAGTTTGCCCGGCACACTTCCACCAGCTTTGCGGTGTTGGAGCTTTCCTTTCCGCCGACGACGATCATAGCATCGCATTCTTTGGAAAGCAGCTCTGCCTCCTGCTGCCTTTTCTCCGTAGCCTTACATATTGTATCAAAAACAACTGCATTTGTATATACTTTTTTTATGATTTTCATGCATTTTTCCCATTCATTCACATGAAAGGTGGTCTGCGAAACCAGAAAGACCTCTTTCTCGTTCCATTCCGGATGCTTTTCGACAGCATCCGCAAGCTCCTCCGCCGAACGGAATACAAAAGACGGCGCCCTGCTGTGCCCGCGGATTCCGATGATTTCCGGATGGTTCTCATCCCCGGCAATCAGCACGAGCCCGTCTTCCGGGGTTTCCCCAACGATTTTGTGTATTTTCCCCACATAGGGGCAGGTGGCGTTGACATAAGGGATTTGCAGGCGCTCGATTTCCGCAATTCGTTCCTTTCCGACGCCATGCGAACGGATAACGAGGGTATATCCCGGTTGCACTTCCCCCGGCGCAGAAACGATTTTCACGCCCTTTTCCGACAGGTCGTTTACAACATGAGGATTGTGGATGATAGGCCCGAGGGTGCATACCCTCTTCCCCTCTTCCAGCAGCCGGTACACCAAGGTGACCGCGCGGTCTACCCCAAAGCAGAACCCGGCCGACTTTGCAAGCGTTATCTTCACAGGCTTTCCTCCAGAGAATTGATTCGTTCCATAATCATATTGCTGGCGAATTTCAGCTCGCTCGGCTTGCCCTCGGTGATGCGGAGCTCACTGTTTGGGATAATGTCTCCGCAGACGACTCGCACCTTACGGAAAAAGCGGACCTTCCCCTCCTTGGTCACGATTTTTACCGGCAGGATATCCGCTCCGGTCTGGTGAGCGATCAGCGCAACGCCCGCTTTGGCGCGGAGGGGTTTGCCGTCGTGCGAGCGCGTCCCTTCCGGAAACATGCCCATAATTTTGCCCGATTCAATCAGATCGATAGCTGTGCGAAGCCCGGCGGTGTCTCCCTTTCCGCGATTGATGGGAAAGGCGCCGAGCTTATGGAGTATTTTAGCGAAAAGCTTGTTATGGAACAATTCGATTTTCGCCATAAAATGAATCTGCCGCTTGATAAGGGCCAGCCCCAGAAAAGGCGGATCAAAATTGGAGATATGGTTGGAGCAGAGGATGATGCCGCCGGTTTCAGGCACCTTTTCCTCGTTTACGCTTTCCAGCCGAAAAAAGAGGCGCGCCAAGGGCCTGAGAAAGCGGATGCAGTTGCGGTAGAATCTAGTCATAGAGTTCCCTCAGCCTCGTTTCTACGATGTTTTTCAGATAGGCAATGGATTCATGCAGCTCTTTGCCGGTGGTATCGGCCAAAATAGCGTCTTCCGCGGCCTTCAAGGGGGCGATCTCCCGGTGGGAGTCGTTATAATCCCTCTGCTTCAAATC
>CAUBKG010000020.1 GCA_958436475.1 uncultured Clostridia bacterium | reverse complement strand
CCCGTTTTCCGTGATGGTATACCCTAACATGCTCCCGAGGTTGTTATACGTGAAGCTTTTCCGGATATCCCCCTGCGTTTCGGTCAGCTTCCGGCCCCGCCCATCGTAGGTATACGTTTCCGTTTCCCCGTTTTCCGAGGCGCTCGTTAAATTCCCCATTCCATCATAGGTATATGCTTTCGTGATCGTGGCTTTGCCGTTCCGGCTGTTCGTTTTGGCCTGCGGCTGGCCCAAAAGGTCGTAGGTGACCGTGTGCACCCCGCCCTCTTTATCCGTGAGGCTTGTTACGTTCCCCGCCGCATCGTACGCCATGCTTTCTTCCTGCCCCAGCGCATCCGTCGTTTTCGTCACCTTGCCCATGTAATTGTATTCATACTTCAGCACCGAATAGTCCCCGTCGTTATTCCCGGCCACGGCGTCCAGCCCCGTGATGGTAAGCGGCGAGTGCAGCCCCTTGTACTGCCGCAGCACGCGGCCTGCCCAGTCGTAATACGCCTGCGTATACTGCACCGGCTCGCTTCCTTCATACGACGCTGTTTTCACGCACCTCCCCCATGCATCGTACGTGTTTTCCGTTTTCCGCAGCGTTTCCGCACGGCCCACGGCATTGCTCCGCACGCTCTGGGTGAGGACGTTCCCGGCTTTATCGTAGGTATAGTATACCCTCGATTTGCTGCTGTTTTCGAAGGGCGCGGTTTTCGTGAGCACACGGCCCCATGCATCGTAGGTATACGTGACCGTATTCCCGAGCACATCCGTTTCGCTCAGCAGAAGGCCCCCCTTGCCGTATGTCTTATACGCCTTGTGGCCTTCCCCGTTCGTCTGCTCCTGCACCTTGCCTTCGAAATCCGTTACTTCAGCCGTTACCACGGTGGTGGACGCATCCAGGTATGTGGTGGTCGTTACCTTCGCATCGCAGCCGCTCTGCCCATATGCGAACACCTGCAGCGGCCGAATCAGCTCCCCCGTCTGCTCCCGCGTGCGAACCGTCTGCTTCCGGTTCATCTTATCGTACGAATACACATACCGGAACCCGTTTGCCAGCGTCTCGTAATACACGTTCCCCCATGTATCGTACACATAATTGTGCTCATTGCCGAGGGCGTTTGCCGTTTTGGTGAGGAAGCCCTTTGTGTTGTAGGTATTCACCGTGCAGGCGCTGCTCGTCTGCACCGGGCTTATCTCCTTCACCGCGCGGCCGATTCCGTCGTACACCGTCTGCTGCACGCTCGTCTCCGTTCCATCCGCGCTCGTCACGGTCGTTTTCGTCAGCTGGTCTGAGAGGTTATACGTATATACCGTGTTTACTCCATCCGGGTTAATCTCCCGGTTCACCTTATCCCGGCTGTTGTAGGTATATTGCCACAGGCTTGCTTTTCCATCTGTATACACGGTCTTGCGCGACAGGTTCCCCCGCGTATTGTATTCATACTTTGTATAATTTTCACTGTCTCCCAGCGGGCCTGTTTCCGTGTGCACGAGGCCCTTTCTGCCATTCGTTTCGTCCGGGTAATACGTGTATGCAGTGACCGCGAATTTCGATTCATCCGCCTCTTCCCTGTATACGCTCCTGCCGTCCAGCGGCTTTGCCGCCTTCAGCAGGTGCTTCCCTTCCGCATCGTATACATAATACGTGACCGCACCCACACGGTCTACCGAACGGATGACGTTATTGTATTCATCATAGGTCTTCTGCTCGGTGGACCCGTCCGGATACGTTGTTTTGATCACGTTGCCGCGGGAATCCCTCTCATATGTGGTGATGTTGCCGTACATATCGCTCTTCGCGCGCACCTCGCCGAACCGGTTCTGCCCGTTCGTCAACAGGTACTCGGTGGTGGTTTTCATCCCCTCCGCGTTTTCCACTTCCGTTACATTGCCCGCGTTATCGTACCTCTGCACCGTCTGCCGGCCGCCCGAATCGGTGACCACCACCTCGCCGAGCTCCGGATGGTATTCATACGTGCTCGCGAGCCCTGTTTCGTCGGTCACCGTGTGCACCTTCCCGAGGTTTTCGCTTTCCGGGTCGGTGATATATGTAATGCTTTGCACCGTGCGCCCCAGATTATCCTTGATCCAGCTCATTTTGCCGCTCGCATCGTACCCATACCTGGTGGTGCGCCCGCCGAAGTTCGTGGCGGCTGTGAGGTACCCGCCCGCATTATATGTGTAGCTCACCGTGCGGTTCGACCGCTCGTCTGTTACCGTTGTGAGCAAGCCGCCCGTATACGCAAAGGAAACGCTTGTCCCGATGGCATCGCCCAGAGCAGTGATCCGGTGGTTCGCATCCACTGTGACGTTCAGACGGTTGCCGAGCTTATCTTCAAAATACTGGATATCCCCCGCACTGCTAAAAACATATTTCGTCTGGTCCGGCGTTTTCAGCACATACCCGCTGCTGCTCTCCGTGAATTCCCCGCGGCAGTTTTCCGCGGCATAGGAGCCGTCCGTCTGGCGGAGGAACTTCCACTGCTGGCCGTTCGAAAGCGTTACGAGCTTATACACCTTCTGGATGGAAGCCGTCTGGTTATTTGCCAGATGGACGTTCGTCTCCTGCGTTTCGGTTTTTACGCGCATATCGTATCCGAAGGTAAAGCCCTTGCCCGTGACCGAGCTGCCGGTATCCAGGGAATTATACGTGCGCGAAATCGAGACCTCCCCGACCACGGTCTGAACCGTCATATCGTCAAAGGTCTGGGAGTAGTTGCCCGTGGGCCCATGCACCCCCGGGACCCCGAAATTCCGGACCTGTATTTCGTTCGTGGGCAAAACAGTATCGATGCATTCGGAATAATAGCCCTTCATGAGGCCTTCCGTATACGGGAAATTGTAATTTCCCGAAACGTTCGGATCCCGTTTTAAGCCGACATAGTAGAACTGGAGGTTCCGAGAGCCTGCGGGGACCGTTACCGTCTGCACCGCGTCGCCCGAAAACTGAATATATGCGTTTTCCCCGAATGTGACATCCGCGGTGGTGCTCTGCACATAATTCCCCTTGATATCCAGGAGGCCTGCGGTAAATTCCATTTTGCTTCTGGAATTATGATACACGCTGCCCATTACGACCGCCGCGCTTTCCGGCTGGTCGAGGCAGAGGGTGCTGGAGCCGTTCAGATAGAGGCTCCCGTTCGTGCGGAAAATGCCGCCGTTGGGATTCAGGCAGGCATCCATCATGGTAACGTTCGAATCGCATACGAGCGCGCCGCCGCCGAGGTCTACCGTGCCGTTGAACCGCACGGGGTCCTTGAACCGGACGATCATGCCGTTCATGCGAACGTTTGTCAGCACCTCCGTGCTGCCGCTAAAGATCAGGTCGCTCTGCGGAATGAAGGAATAGACCCTCGACTGCAGCACGATGCTTCCCTGATTGCTCGTTTTATAGATGTTGCCGAGCGCCGCATTTTTATCGTACCGGCCGAAGGATACGCTTTGGTTGCCCTTCGAGGCGAACACGAGCTTGAAATCGGTTCCTTCCGGCTGGATAAAGCAAGACTGTTCTCCCACCTGGGCGAAGTTCCCGTGAAGTTCCAGCGTGCCGCTGTGATATCCCCAATAGGAATAGGTGGTGCTCTGCGTGCGGAAATTGCCCTGCACGATAATCTTGGAAGTATCCTGATACAGGTTCACACTGCCGTGCGAGGTGCCCGTGATCCCGTTTGCATACGTCGTTTCCATGATAAGATTGCCGCCGGTATAATACGTTCCGCCCGCGGCAAGCCGCCCGGAAATGAGCGTGTTGTTCTGCGTATTGACCCGGCCGTTCGTTTCTACATGGAGGGAGCCGGGGATCTGCAACGTGCCGCCTGCCTCCATGCGGCCGCTGACACTGGTAAGCCCCAGGCAGCTCATGTGGCCCGCCACTTCCAGGCGGCCGTCGATATTGCCGCTCGTGAGGTTGAGGCCGCCGGTCAGCGTGGCGGTATAGCCATTGGTATCGAGGCCGATGGTGTTAAGCGTTGCCGCCTTCAGGGTCGCGTTGCCCGCCAGGGAGACCCAGAAAAGAGAGGAATCTATGTTCAGGCAGCCAGGGTCATTGGCAACCGCGATGCGGCCGAGCGTGGTATTATATGCTCTTCTGGCAAAGCTGACGTGCTGCTCTTCCTCTCCTTTGAACACGATTTTCCCGATTCCGGGCTTCTCCGCTTCAAAGCCGGGATAAAAATATGTGGTGCCGAGCTGCTGGAAATTCCCATGGAACTCCAGCACGCCGTTTCCGTATCCTGTTTTCAGATAGCCGGTGGACTGTGTATAGAAATCACCGCCGCAAATAATTTTGGAATCGGCGTCAAAGGCGATCATACGCCCGGTGGAAGCAACATAGCTGCCGGAGGACGCCTTTTGGATGCGGATATCCCCACCGGAGGCCAGAACCGACCCTCCGCCCACAAAAATGCGGCCGGCCGCGGTGATGTTCCCTGTAACATTCATTTGAACAGAAGCTTCTTCGGAGCCGAGCAGGTTCAGCACGCCGTTCTGGATAATTTCCATATTGCCGCTTACCCTGACCGTTCCCGCCGATTTCACATTTGCGGTTCCGGATACGGCCAGGTCCTGCGAAACGACCAATCCGCTGCTTTCAGCGAGATACAGTCCGCCCGTTACGGTTACATTGCCGCCTGCTTCTATAAAGCTGTCGCCGGGCGACTGTGCCGCAGCGAGGGAACCGCCGGCGGCAATCGTAATATCTCCTGTGACGCTCAGACGGCTTCCCTGAAGAATCACATCGGAGGAAACGGTGAGGTTGCCGTTTACCGTGATGTTTTTGCCGGTATATGTAGCATTGGTATTCCAAGCTGTGTCTCCTGTAAATAAAACATCGTCATCCGAGCCGTTGAGGCCCGCCCCTTCCGCCGGGCCGTTGAAGGGTGCAACGGCTCCGTCGTATTGATTATAGATATAATATGTATTCGTCCGGCTGTGAGAAGCGGAATCCGAGGCGGTAATGGAAAGAATATTGAAGCCAGGGGCAAAGGCAAGGTTCTCAATCGTCCATTCCGTTCCCGCAGGGAGGGATTCTGTTTTGGTTTCCAGATCATTTTCAAGCGTATAGGAAATGCTGTTTATGTCGCTTTTCGAAGCAGCGCTGCCCGAAAGGGCGGCCGAAGCGGCATTCAGCACATAAGCATCTTCCTCTTCGCGGTACTGGAACAGCGTTCCCTGCGCCGCGCCCTCCAGCTCATTCACCGTGATGCGCAGGTCGGGCTCCATGAGAGCCGCGTCGTTTGCTCCCGGTGTGACCGTGACTGTTTTGCCGTTTATCACGATGCTGCCTGCAAAAATTCTGCCGCGGAGGTTTGCCGTGTCGCACTGAATGGTAACCGTTCCTCCCGGGGCATAAATCACGCCGCCCCAGTCGATATCCTGCGCGCAGATGGTAACGTCGCCCGTATGCGAAGCCAGCACCGTGCCGGCCTCTTCCGCATTTGTGAGCTTATCGGTTGTGATATAAATATCCTTTTCGGCAAGCACCGGCGCACCCAGCTCGATTTCACATTCGCGCGGCTCTGTGTAACCGAGATTATAATAATCCACATACTCGCCGCTCACCTTCAGCTGCTTAGTTCTCGTTAAGAATTCCGGCGCGCTTTCCACCAAGGTAAATTTTTCGGGCAGCGGAGCGTTTTCCAGCGCGTGGATGCTGCCTACCTCCGTGCCCATCGGCTGGTAGCTCTCGTTTCCAAAGCCAACATCCTGCGGAAATGCGCCGCCGGGGATATATGCGCTTTCATTCGCGCTGACCTGGTTTGGATGGATTCCGTTTTCGGAAAAGATAAAGCCGCGAAGCACATCGATATCCGAGCTGGCAATGACCATGGCGCCGTCTCTCGTGACGAAAGCGCCCTGCAGCATATCAAAGCTACAGTTGACGATCGACAGCGCCGACTGCGAATAGAAACAGGGGATTTCGTTCAGGCGCACATCGCAGGAATCGTTCATATCCCCGATCATCACGTTGTTGCCGGCGGCGAAGAAGGAACCATCCGCCCGGAAGCTGCTGGGGGCTGCCGTTTTTCCCGCACCGCGGATGGCGATTTTCGCCGTAGTTGCAACAATGCAGTTTTCCATCGTTACATCCTTGGCGGCATAGACCATGATGCATCCATACTGATCCACGATTTTTGCGCCGTTCGCATAAAATCCCACATCCTTCGTGCCAAGCAGGATAGATCCTGATTGCACATACACGCCTTTCAGCTTTGGAAAATTTCCCGCGAGGTTTACATCTGCATATCCGTTGATACAAATATACTCGAGGTTCGGATAATTACCAATCAGCTGATAGGTGTTCTGACCTCCGGTAATGCCAACCGAGCCCGGGTCGCTGGGATCCACCATAGCCTGAATATCCGGAACAATACTTCTAACGTATTCATCTATATATGGGCTTTGGCTGAACATACTGTATGGGTGGTTGGGAAGGTCGCCGATATTTTTCCAGGATGCCGGAGCAGAATTCTCTATTCCCTTGACGCCAATAAAATTGCTGATCTCATTCAGCTCCACGAGGTCCTTTTTACCGTCGGTATCCACCGCCACGGAAGCCCCTGCTTCAAAAGCAGGAAAAATGCTTTCCCATTTCGCCGGGTCATCGTATACAGAGGCTAAAAACTCCGCGCTGACCGCGCCAAATTTGCCGTTCATCGAAGTATCCGCCGCGAGCTCGATTTTATCGCTGCCCACAACCGGAGACGATATGGTGATTTTATCGTTATGGAACGTTTTTCCCCGATCATAGGTCTGCGCTGAGCCCCCGAATCGGGAAAGGATATCGTCATAAACATCCGGCAAGGGCTGTTCCGCCGCATTCTGCAGCCTTTGGCCGATCGAAACCGATTCTCCGAATGCATTGACCGCTCCGGATGCAGAAGCGGTTCCGGAGATTGTCAGCGAATTCCCTTCAAACTGAAAATCACTGTTCGAATGGATGCTTCCCCCGATATTTACGCCTTCTCCGCCCTCGGAATGGAGAAGGAGCGATTCCTCTGCCGAGCCCGATACCAAGGTATGGCTCCAGATATCGTCTGTTTCCCATACCTGCGGGGCGGGAGCCTCGGCAATCCCGGTAAGAGGGGGCAGCAGAGCCGTAGTCAATGCCGCGACTAACAGCAGCGATAATGTTCGTTTTAGAAAATGTTTCATTTTTTACTCTCCTTTTTCCCCTTATAATGATAAAATACATTGTTGTATGATCTTATTCATTATTATGTATTCATATCTTTCTTCTTTTTCCAGTATTATATGTATTAAAATACCACTCGGCCGGATATTCGTCAACATTTTCCATTAAAATAATTTCAAATTAGAATAGTATTTTATACAACATGAACATATTCGTGTGGATAAATTTCTGTTTTTCCAATCATTCCCCATCCGAAAAGCTGTTTTTCCCCATCCGTTTCACCGCACGCCAACACGCCGCTGTAAGGTCCCGTTCTCCCTGCTCTCATGGCCTTCAAACAAAAAAACTCCCCACTTTAGCCGACGGCGAAAAAAATTCGCGCTCCGAGAAGAACTCAGAACGCGAATTGAGTGCCGCTCCAGCCTGCTGTGTTTGAAATAATCATACCGCTTAGAGGGGACAGTGCTGAACCCAAAGCAGCTGGAGCCCAGCGCCATATCGCCTTTTGCGAGATGGTGAGCAGGCATGCAGGTGAGCCGGCAATTTCTCATAAAAAATTACGGCCCCGGATGCATCCGGAGCCGTAAGTAAGGATGATATCTCATGGACATCGCAAAGATATTTTCTGGATTTTAGCGGACAGTTTGAACTCTCCATCCCCGCAAAGGCTAGCAACGCCGCGAAGGCGTCGTGAGCGCGTTTACGAGCGAGCAGCGAAGGCGCAGCGTGACCTTTTTCGGAAAGGAGGCGCGACGACATGAGTGAGCCGATGGCTTTTCCAAAAGAAAAGTCGTCGCGAACGTACAAAGTCCGCGACGACGTGGTTGCGGGGGCGTGCAATATGCAATACTAACGACCAATCGAGTTAACCGAGTTGTGTTCATTTCTTCGGCATTTTCTGAATTTATGCAGTGCAGGAAGTAATCTTTCCAAATTTTTAGCAATTGTCTGTTCCGTTCTCCTCAAATACAATAAATATGGAGGAGATAAGTATTGATTTATGTAATTTATTTTGTTATTGATGCTGACGCAAAAACAAAAATCGAAAATGTCTTTTGTGACTACAAGCCTGTGTTGTACCGTATCGCATACAGTATCTTACACAATACACACGATGCCGAAGACGCTGTGCAGGAAACATTTTTTAAATTGCTAAAAAGCAATGAGCAAATTCCAACGAACGATCGTATCAGAGCATATAGCATTGTTGTTACTAAGCATGTGTGCGCAAAAATATCCCAAAAAAGTGGCCAGACCGTTTGTATAGATGATATTGCGGATTATCTGTCAGATCAATCAACCAGCCCGGAAGAAATCGCCCTTGAACACGACGACATATACCGTTTGGTTGATACAATATGTGGATTGCCGGAAAAGTACGCACATCCTATGTTGATGTACTACGATCTTGGACTGTCATACAGCGAGATAGCCCATGCATTGGGGATTACCGCAGCAACAGCGCGTAAACGTGTGAGTAATGGCCGCAAGTATCTCTTTCGCCAGATGGAGGGGGGAGATTTAAAACATGCGTAATACATACGATCACAACACAGAGATATTAAAAGAGGCCTTTGCTGAGTATCGCCGAAGGATGTTAGATCAGTATAGTGATTTTGGCTCCCCCCTGCCCCCAGAAATTGAGGAATCTATAAACAGGCGGCTACAAAACGTAAAACAGGTGGTATCTCGCCGACGATCCAAGCGCCGTCTGGTCATCCTGGTTGCCGCTATTATCCTGCTTGCTTGCATCGCCGTCAGTGTGTGCATAGCATATCAGTGGCCGTACCCCCGCCGGGGCCGGTCGTTTGATATGTCGATATCCAGTGAGTATAATGACATGGAGCAATCGGAGCTCACGTTTACGCGCCCGGAAAACGATAAAAGCCGGACACTCCCGCCGTTAATCGAGACAGTATATGCTCCCCAGTATATCCCCGAGGGCTTCCAAATCGAGGAGGATATTAGCAAGATCAATCAGCACAGGGTAACCCGCGGGTGGACACACGGCAAATACATCTTGTCATACAGTCAATACCCCATATCTCTAATCGGGTGGTCGGTCACCGTCCCGAGCGCAAAGCACACCACGGCGGAGTTTTTTGACATGGATGGGTATAATGCGGTATATATCACGCACACGTCAAAATCCGAATACTCCGCGGGCAACACCTTAATTTGGAATGATGGGTCATACGCTTATGTCGTGTCCGACGATGTGATGGGCAAAGATGAGATGGTCAAAATCGCCCTGTCCCTGCGGGAGGAAAAGGCCGAGATCGATAACTGACAAAAAGCGCCGGGAGGATTACCTTCCGACGCTTTTTGTCAGCTGTTTTTTTGTGTTTTTCTGCGGTCTCGACTTTTTTCTTCTCCCCCCGCCTTTACGCATCCGATAATCCGGTGCCCTCGATAACCCTATTTAGGTTATCCGTTGCCTCTGTCAGATGCATGATGGCCATATTGATTTCCGTCCTTTCGTCTGCAAAAGCAAGGAGGCGGTCTAAGATATTATCAATGTCATCAGTCATGGCGCGCAGAGTAATTTTTTCCGTTTCGTTCATTGATTTTTCCTTCTTTTTTCATAATATTTTTTTCGGCACTCTTCATTGCAGTATTTAAGCTGTTTTCCAGTCAACTCTTTCCCGCAGGTCGTGCAAAATCTTGGCTGGCGGACCTTTACTCTCTTCGTCCTGTTTTTCCATTTTTCATTGTTTTCCTGGTAATATCTCGCCAGATACGCTTTGTGTTTATCTTTGTTTTTTTCGTGCGACTTTTTATTGATTGCTAATACGGCCTCTTTATGATTTTTATAATAATCTCGTTGTATCTTCCGCTCCCTCTCGATATTTTGTTTGTATCTCTCCCTCAAACGTTCCAGCTTTTTTATCCGCTGGCAGTCGTCACAACAATAGATCGCATTGCTGCGACCAATAAATTTTTTACCGCAAACAGGGCACACGTGTTCCGTCGTTTTCATCTTCGGCCTCTATCTCAGTACCTTTATGATTTCCCACCCATCGAGCGCCGCGGTGGTGTCAAGGAGCTCCAGCGGTATCCGTTTGATATATGCATGGCAGCCCTCGTCTGCATATATGTACCGGTATTTTTGAGTATCGACAATCCCTTCCCTGATAATCCGCTCCTCCATATGAGGGCGGAGGAACGACCCGCCCTTTACTTGTCCCGCTACGCTCCCGTTTTTGATGCGGGCATCGGTATACGGGGTGTCCTCCTCAATCAGCCATTGCACGCCTACTTTTCGAGCCGGCAGCCTCCCCTCGTACACTCGGCGACGGACGGCGTCATATCCTTTTCCGACCTTTTCTGCATATTCACGGATCGTGATTTCAGCCATTTTATATCCTCCTTGCTTACGCAAAAATATAGACAACTTCCGGGTCCTCAATAATGATTTCGCCAGGGTCTACGCCGTAGGTGTATCTGTCACCGGCAACAACAGCAACGTGATCTCCAAAGTATTCGTGCGTTCCGCTTATGACGCTGTTTTCCGAGATTGCGCATACACCGGGGAGCTCTTCGTCCGTCTGCTCACCCTCAATCCACACATAAGAGCAATGATCCATCGTTCCGAGTTCAAAAGATTCTTCCTGTACACGGATTCCAAACACGCCATAAAAGCAACCGTTTTCTTTGATTTCTTCGATCTTGTTGGTGATTTCTGCCGCAAACTCTCTCGTGATTTTCATGATTTCGTCCTCCTGTATCTCTCTCATCTGTCTATATAATATCACATATAAGATACATTGTCAAGACGTTTTTAAAACTTTTTTCAAATTTTTTTAAATTTCCCCCGAAAAGGAAAGGAGTGAATCATCAAAGACTACCGCCCCGCCACGTATCAAAACAGCCACGATATCCCTCGGCGTCAGGACATGATCCCATAGCCATGCCAGCAGGACAAGATCAACATATCCTCCCGGATTTGTGCGCATATCATCTGGGGCAAATGCTCTGTATGCCTCCTCTGGTGTCAAATCTTGTAAGGCTGGTGCGTCTGCCCATTTTGTCATGATATCATCTTTAAGGCATTCAATATTAACCCCACCGGTCCCGTCATAGGTGTATCCATGCTGCCCTTTTTTGGCGGCGGCCTCGCGATCTTGCACCAACATAGCGTGTCCCCATTTGCTCATTGGGCCCTCTCCGTTTGTAAATAGGTAATACACAAACAGTCCTCCTTTTTTGTGGATACATTTATTTTAATGGGTTTTTGTATAATATAAAAGTGTATATAATCATATGCACGTATAAAAAAACGCCCGCCGAATCAAACCTTCGGCGGGCGTTTTGTCTGTCTGTATTTATCGTCTTATCTAAGCAATGCTCCCCAAGTATCCGGGCCGACATATCCATCTACTTTGATGCCTGAGTGCGCCTGCGCCGCGCGAACGGCTGCATCACAGCCGGGGCCAAATGAGCCGTCAAATCCCTTGGGGTCATATCCCTTGCCGTACAGTGCCCCCTGCAGGATACGCACAAGGTCGCCCTTGCTGCCCCTCTTGAGGTAGTGTTTCAGCGCCGCTTTTTTGCTTGCCGGTCCAAAGCTCCCGTCCACGGCAAGGGCGCAGCCGTAGTCATGGTTTAAGGTCATCTGGAGGGCTTTGATGCTTGCCTTTTTTGTAAGAGGGCCAAAACTGCCGTCTCTCTCAAGGCTAAACCTGTAGGCGGTGTTAAGCCACGCCTGATACTGCGCGACTTCGTTCGGCGGAGCCTTGGGCGGCGTGGATGGCGTGGGGTTGGACACGTCATAAAGCTCCTTAACCAAGGCCAAAAACGCGTCCCACGCTCCAGGGGTCGCCCTCATGATTTTGGGGCAGTCCTTGCCTGACCAGTGATGGTGCTGCACTACATTGGCAAACGGGATATGATACTCGTGCATCAGCTTGGCGGTCAAGCAGGCGGCGTTACGCCTCGTCGCCCCGATGTCAGAGCCCTCATTGACGCACATCTCGATACCAATACTGTGGAGGTTTCCAGCCCCTTTGTCGCCGTCCCCGGCGTGCCACGCCCGCTCATTGTCGGGGATGTGATGGTATGCCTCATGATCATCCACCGTGTAATGGTAACCTACCTCTCCATTGGATCCACTGAGCATCCACTCTGCATGGCTGGCGGCGTTGGCTGTGGGGCTGGTGTTGCCCGTCTCGTGGATGGTGATGTACTGTTTATCGTAGACGCCACCGGGGCGGTTGGGGTTGCTTTCCGGGATGGTTTTGTCGATGATTTTTAACATGTTTTACTCCTCCTTTTTGTGCACAAGGCTTGCGCTGTCTCCGTCTCCCACCGGGCGGCTTGCGATAGACGTGAGGATGGACAGGACAGTTGCCAGAGCTACGGTAGACGCGACCAAGCGCCAATCTACCGCGCCGATGGTGGCGGTGGTGCCGATGGTGGCGATCGCCGTCTGGGCTGCCGTTTTGATGGCTCTTTCCAGCGTGTCGAGTAAAAATTTTTTCATTTGTGGTTGCCTCCTAAAAAATTTGTGAAAACAAAAAGCCCACTCCAGAGGATACGATCGCCGTTATCATGGTTGTGGCGATCAAATCCCACCGGCGGGCGGGCTGTTCCGAAAGCTTTTTGATTTCTTTTTCATGCTGCTCCAGGTGCTCGTTCGTGTGCTTCAGCTCCGTGGTGAGCTGCACGAGCGTGGCGCTGATGTTCCGGATCTCCGTTACAATGGGCCGCAGATCGTCCACCTGGTGCTGAAGGGATTTGATATGCTGGTCATGGCGCTCCAACACTACGTTTACTTCGTCCATTGGATTTATTTCCTTTCTGCCTTTATGATTGCGGATACCTGATCTTTCCACGGCTTCGGGACCTGCGAGAGGGTGAGCCTCCCCATCAGGATGAGATTGGCATATACCTTAGCCATTAATATCACCTCCTCCTGCCAGCATGCCCGCAAGCTCGACGAGCGCGCCTTCCACCGCCGCGAGCCGCTCGATTTCGCTCGGGGATGGCGGATTATCTGCCCAAAATTTGGCCTCTTCTTCCGGCGTTGCTTCGCGCGGCACTCCATTGTCAAGTATGGTCACTATACTCACCTCCCCGTTATCACGATGGTGTCACCGGACAGGATTGTCCCGGATACACCAATATCCTTTGCTGTTTCCGTAATAGTCGATAGCCCTTCCGGGAAAAACCTCTCGGTGATTTTGCCAGTGCTGCCGGGCCGACCGGCATAAATTTTATACTGCCGTACATTGTCGATCGGGCGGCCGTACACGTCCTGTGTGATGGTGATCTGCGTGGCGGCTGTATCTGCAATAATGGTGTCAATGTAGCGGGTGGCAGTCACTACCCGCGCCACCGCCTTGCGGTAATCGCCCGTCAGAGTAACGGCATCCCCGCGGTGTGCCGTAATTTCGCAGTCAACCATTTCCAGCGTCGGCGTATCCAGCTGATTGATGATTTTGAGGCCCGCCATGACGACGTTGATCTCCTCGTCGGTCGGCGCGGAAGGATCCGCCGCGGCGATATCCTTGCGCAGCAGCGCATACGCCCAAGCGCCCGACCAGTACCCCCGGGTCGAGCCGTTATGAGCGCCTATCCCCACGAGCTGATATGCCGTGCTGACGCCTGCAGGACGATAGGCCCGCACAAGGATGCCGTTACTGGTGACGGCCGATAATGTCCACGTTGTCGGAGCCGCTATGGGGTCCGCCGTTGCGCGGGTGACAGTCATTGTCCCGTTAACATCAATGTCTGCGGTATCAAATTCGGCGAGCTTTGGCAGGGGGAGGGCCGCGGATGATCCCGCTTGGATCGTACCGGCCTTGCCGCCGGTGTTGCGTCCAGTCAGATGCAACATAACCTGTACACCGTCCACCGTCCCGTAAGGTACGGCCGTGGCGCTGAGCACATCAAAACCCGCATCGTAATCATCCGCGGTGTATGCTGTTCCACCGGGGTCCCCCTTCGGGCCGGGGGGGCCTTGCGGTCCCGGGTCTCCTTGCGGACCGGGCGGGCCCTGGTCACCCTTTTCGCCCTGGGGGCCTTCCGGACCTGGGTCCCCTTGAGGGCCACTAGGGCCTGTAGCACCTCTAGGCCCTTCCAACCCCGCTTCGCCGGGCGGTCCTTCGGGCCCCGGCGGCCCTGTAAAGTCGCCGTTATTAAGCCGGTCTGTCGCATCGGCCAGCGCATCGGCCAGTCTGTCGAGCATGGACTGTGACGCCTCGTAGGTGGGGATCGGCACGGACGTGCCGTCAATGCTGTCGCCGACAGCCATCGTCCACACCTCGGATTTCTTGACGAGCGTATAATCGCCAGATTCCCCGCGTTGTACGGCCGCCCATTGCAGAGTTACGGTGTCATGGCCAAGGATGCTGCCGTCGACCACATACTCGCCGTTGATCAGTTCCGCCTCATAAACTTCGTCGTCTGCGTAGGATATGTACAGGCGGTATTCGCATCCTTCGATTTGTTCGTGGTCAATGCGCAGTGTGCGGGCTTGGGTTTCGCCGCGGTATCCAATTATGGTTTCTGTGCGTTCCACCGATCCATCTGTGTGTATGATAATCACAAGTGCTTCCTCCTTACGGCAGTTTCAGTTCGGCCTCGTCTCCGTGCACTACTTTGACGATAAGCTCTCCGCCTATGCTGGACATCGGGGCGAGGTCGGTAAGCATATCAATAACTTCGACGCGAGAAAGATCGACACAAACGTAATGATAATCGTTGACGTTGGCAGTGGCGATAAGCACCTGCCGGGAGGACGTTAAAACTATATCCCCGGCGGCAACGGCATACTCGGTGAGCGGTGTTCCAATTTTTACTTGCATGATTATCCCTCCTATTCAAACCAAGGTTGGTTTTCCACCGTATAGTCGTACTGTATTTTCATGGTGTTGCTTGATGTTTTTGTAATAGACCGAGGTAATAAAACGTGGCTAAAATACGGGATCACGCACCCTTTATACGCCGCATATCGACCTCCAATATACACTATACTCTCATCATCAGCTGATTGTCTTAAATTAGCGATAACATTTCTGGACTGCTCGGAATTTGTTGATGTCGCTGCGGTTGATAACCCATAAGATACGTTTACACGGATATTTATATTTATCATATCTGATAAATTAAGGATGCTATTGTTTTCAAAATTGTAGCAGTAGATTTTATATTCGCTGTTGGTTAACCACCTAATCCCGCCACCAAAAAGTATCCGTGTATCCCCAAATGGTGTACAATAATTGTCATAATAGTTACATTCGCTGATGTTTTCGGTGACTGTCATTCCATCGGATAGGCGTACCGTTCTAAAATACATCATATAATTATTATAAGACACCAAATATGCTGTTTCTTCCCGTATAAATCCGTAGCACATGCTCCCCGTCATAGGCGTGCTATACATCCGGTCCATATGAGATTGCAAATCCGCCGTGTAAACACGTATACGATCGTTACACAATTCAAAGACACTGTTATCAGATGTGCGATAGTATATATATTTGCTGGATACCGATGTTTGTGCGATTTGCTGCGGGCTTCCCGGGTTGGTGATATCATATTTATACAGCGTGGTTCCCTCGTTATTTACGGCGTACCAAACTGTATCCGTTCCGCCGACCGGTATCATATACTCGTTATCCAGGTTATCCGTGATGGCTCTGTTTGCCACAAACCCAACGGGCGTACATTGAGTGGAATATGGCAACATATAGATTGATCGAAACGTTCCATTTGCCGCGTGGGTCGGAAAATCAACCACGTTATGCAACGTAAATTTAAAAACGGAGGTGCTTGTTGTTTCGCCGGTGTTAATCGTGCCTCTGGTATCTGATTCCCCGCTGTAAGGAGTGATTGTATCGGCCCATCCTACAACGTTGCCCCTCCAATATGTTCCGTGTGCATCTTCCCCGCCGTTATAATCTGTTAAATACATACACCGGGCAGGCGTGTTACTATTATCGTACAACTTCTGGATCGGATCATCATTTGTCGCCGCCAGTTGTTTTACAAGCGCGTGTCCAAAAAACTTGTTGTACATATACGAGATCCATCGCGTGTTTATTGCATTGTCAGATACAATTTCATCTTTTTTTCGGCCTGTGACAGCATCAAACAGTTCGACCGTCGCCCGACCTCGGATGGGAGCCTGATGAGGCAGCCATATAGCTTTGTCCATAGGGGTGCCAGACATAATGCGCCCGGTTACTTTATCGGTCATGTTTCTTCCTCCGTTTCCGCCGCCCCTTGCGGCAAAATGTTATAAAAACATTCTATATATGATAAATTTAAGGTATTTGCTGTTTCTGTGTTTTCGGGGCGCAGTCCTATCGCAACGCGTATTTTTCGCGGATGGAATAGTGGGACGATTTGCTCCTCCGATAGCGACGCCAGTGTTTCGGTTGTCATTCCGTACTCCAGCAATGTGGGGCCGTCTAACGGGGTAACAACAATCCATTCGATGTCTTGATATGCAATCCAGGTCACGCCGTCATCAACGGAAAATGCGACCCTGCATAAATCCCCAGCGGTAGAGGTGAGCGTTGCCGCAAAGGAGCGGAGACCGTAAATATAATCGTATGGATATTCGATAGATTCGGCGAGCATCAACACCCCCGGCGGAGATAAGGCACGATGCCGCAACGCCAAATAGTCTGTTGGACTATCGCTCCGCTGCACAAGGCGGCGTGTATTCCCAAATCGATCATCCTCTTTGTCCCCGAGCGTTAAGTCTTCAGTGCATGTTTCCCACAGCTCCGCGGTCATATCATGCAGGGCATCCGCAATCTTTACAACGTCGCCGCCGGCGTCGAGTGTATATATTTCTCCTGTCTCCGATTCAAGTGCGTATTTCCTTATTGGTTCTGCCATTCAAGGCGTTCCCCCTCTCCGACGGAGTAATAATGGCTTCGGTCTGGTAGCGCGCACGCCGTCACAGTATGGGTTTCATCTGATTCGATCAGTACGCCCATCGTTTCAAGCGTTTCAGGGAGGTACCGGATCCCGCTTGCCGTTACCTCATAATTCGCAGCGGGCACATATGCGGAGGATTCCATCGGCAACTGCCACGATACAAATTTAATCTCGACATTTACAGTAGACGTTACCGCCTGTTTCCATCCTTCCGGGATGGATACAAACGGGATAAGATCAGAGGGATTACTTGCGATTGGCGTAAATAGGTCAACCTCCGTCACGTCCGTTACTTTTTTCCCTGGGCGGTGTTCGCTCCACGTGATTAGATCCGTTACTTCTGCGTGCGGGCGGCCGCCGCTGAGCCCTCCAATCAGTTTGGTCCCGTATACCGCGACGCGCGCCTGCCCCTTTTTGCATGTCAGCGATCCGGATGAGCATATAAGCTGGATAGCAATATCCGTGTGAGCTCCCGCATCTATTTGCAAAATGGGGAAGGTAAGGGATAATGTACCCGCGCCCGTGACTGCGTCCACGGGGTTAAATCCAACAGATTGGTTATCTCTTAAAATTCGGGCCTCCACGGTGCCGGTGCCGGTTAATATAAAAGTGGCAAAAAGCAGCGCGTTGGTTGCCCTGCTCGATGCGTATTCGATGTAACATACTTGCTTTGGAGTGCTTTCCAAAATAATATCGGACGTGTTTTCCCAAGCGTATATGCCCGCCTCCACTTCTTTCAATTGATTTTCTACCGATGATGACGCCATGAGCGTCCCGGTTTTGGTTTCGGATGGTGCTTCAAGGGATGCTGTGGATGACATTCCGCCGTTAAAGGATAGCTCCTCATTGAGCCACGGCGTAGTATAGTAAATTCCGTTTTTATCCTGTATCTGTACAACATCGCCGATGTCCAGCGCAGGTTCCCCGCGCCATTCAATTTTACATGGGTACACCACCTGCCCAGAAACCGTTTCAAATATATCAGTGAGTACGCTCGCGCGGTATGGGGACAAGATAGGATTATCCGCAATAAGTAGCTCGCATCTCCCATTTTGTTTTATGGATTCCGCATCTTCTTTTTGCATATCATCGCCATCGGTTGAGATGTTTACCGCATTGATCGGGCCATACTGCTGGCCGCGGATAAAATCAAAATACCGGTTCCCTCGGATGGACATTACCGCGTCGGGTACGGGGTATAATGACCGGATGCGCAGTTTCCCCGCCCGGTTAATGTACGCATTCCCGAGCGCGGCTTCCGCAATTTTGCCCATAATATTTCGCAGGCTTTCCGTCCTGGCAAAGGCAGGAGCGCCGACAAGCATTAAATCCGCGTTGTAAAAGTCGGTATCAGAGAGTTCGAGGCCTGCGCAGGCTGCAACAGCTGCCGCATATTCCGCCAGCGTTGCAGGATAATTTACGGATATTTCCGCGACCGTGTGAGTGTTGAGCCGCTGCATGGCATCATACCCGGATACTTCTATCGTGTCCGCCACATCGTCCGATTCAAAGGTGTCGATTGTTATCGAGGTAAACGGCACTAATTCAGTGGAGCCGTCAGATGCTTCAATTCCCAACTGCGGGACAAGTTTTTGACCTTCTTTGAGATTCATTTTTGTGCTACGTTGCAGGATGACAGCCGTCATTTTTTGGCTGGTTGCGTTTCCGATGAGGGACGTGTTCTGCCCTCCGCGTTCTATTTTTACGGATACCAACTGCCCGTCGTCGGTAATGGGGTCGCCTCCTTCGCGGAGCAGGCGGCCGCGGGCAATGCGCTGTATTTCCGCCGCAGCCGCCGTATATTTATCTGATACCTGATACATTGTTTACCTCACATTTCCGTCAGCGTGACGGATATCTCATTGTATAGGATTTTTTTGCAGGCCATATAATAGACCACATCATAGTCCCCCGAGTAGGTGACGATTGTGCGGTTTTGGCCGGTACGCACTTCCCGATACGTCACCGGGATATTGCTGTAAGGATATAACACATTCAATAATGCTCTCATTTGCGCATCGTCCAGCGGCATAAAGTCACACGTTATCTGTGTTTTTCGCGCAATAATATCAATGGTCATTGTGCCACGGGCGTTTCGCTGGCTCTTTTCGCTCACCATAACTTTTGGGGAGATGTGTAGCCCCTCTTCTTTTATCCATTCGGTTACATCCAAACCGCCAATTTTGACCAGTTCCATTTTTTAGCCTCCCACCAAATCCAAAACAGGCGTGCCCTGTTGGCTTGCCATAGACCGTAGCGACTGGATTACTGCGGTGCCAAGCTTGGTTGTGCCTACCTGTATAGTGATGTGTATCGGTCCGCTTGCCCCTCCTCCGCTTTCCTCCCGCACGATCTGTCGGATCAACGATTCAGGAGCCTCGAGATTCGTGCCGTGCTTTTGGTCGCCCAAGATTGCAGCAAACTCCCGGTTCGGCGGGATAACAGCGCCTGACGCAAGCTTTGGGATGAGAGGAGGCTCAGATGGCATCGAAAAATGCCAATCCTGGCCGAAGAGATCGCCAAGTGCACCAGCGACCCCGCCGATCGAATTAGCAATCCCGCTTACAACTTTGTAAATCCCTTTCCAGAGCAGATTAATTCCGTCAATAATTAGATTAATAACGCCTTTTATCAGGGACCAGATGGTATCCCAGATCCCGCCGAAAAAGTCGCAGATTCCTTGCCATGCTTTTTTCCAGTCGCCTGTAAAAACACCGGTTATAAAATCAAGCAGTCCGCCAAGAGCCTTAAAAATGCCCTTTACAGCGTCTATAACGGCACCGATAACCCCTCCGAGCACATCCACGATCCAGCCAAAAACGCTTGACACAACAGGGCCCAGCGTTTTTACGAGCCAATCCACAATCGGGGCAATAAAATTGTTATAGATTGCAAGAGCTGCTTGTACAAATTTTGCTACAAAGGCCCCAATCTGCTCAATGAGCGGCTGCAAATGATCTGTCCACAGTTTTGTAAGCACCTCAAAAATTTTGCCGAATATAGGCTGTAACGTGCTTTCCCATAGCGACATAAACAACCCGACGGTTGTATCAATCGCCAGTCTGACCGCCTCAAATATCGGCGCGCCATATTCATCCCATAATCGTTTGACAGTTTCAAATAAATCTACGATTATTTGAGAGATCAGCATAAGCGCGGGCTGTATTGCGCCAATCCATACCGCATCAAATACTGTTTTGATCCCGTACAGCAAAGTTTCTAATGTTTTGGCCGTCTCCTGCCAGACGCTGGAAAACATTGGTAGGCCGTCGTATACAAACCAGTCAATTATAGGTTTTGCGGTATCCCATAATGATGTTGATATCGTTGCAACGATATCCCACCCAATCGCACCAAAGGTAGAGCCTAAATCTATGGCTGCAGCAATGTCTTTTTTAAGATCAGTCCTAAACCATTTTGTAACAGGGACAGACCATTCGCGGAAAGCATCCCCGATACTTGCAAATAATTTTTTAAACTTTGCAATGGGCGCTTCTAATTTTCCCAAGCCCTTTATATAAGGCTTTAAAAACCATTCGTCAAACGCTTTCGCAAGCCCGGAAAAATCAGATTTTGCCTTTGACGTTCCTTCGGCAATAGCCGGGGATATCGAGGATACTCCGGGGATGGATATGCTGCCTCCAGAGGCCCCAGAGCTATCGGACGAGGTCTGCAAAACATGGAGCTGATCAAAATCGGCCAGGTTGCTCTTGACGGCCTTGTTTTGTTTTTTGAGGGCCTTCGTCGCATCATCGGTACTGGAGGCGAGCTGCTGCTGCGAGGCGGCGGCTGCAGCCCCTGAACTTGCTGATTGCTTCTGGATGCCAAAGAGGCTGTATATGGCATCGCGGGCCTGTTCCACCCAGCTTATAAGCTGACCCAGTATCTGATTGATCGCTCGAATCGCTGGGGTAAGTACTTGGATCAGCACCTCGCCGATAATGCCCATAAACTGCTTCCATTGCTCGGAGAGGATGCGCGTCTGGTTTGCCCATGATCCCTGCGTTTTTACAAAGTCACCTGCTGCGAGCTTGGTCTGGTCCATTACATACATATACCGGAGCTGGACCTGTTCGGCCTGGGACATTTGATCGACGGTTTTTCCAATCCCGTTTGCCATTGCATAGGCGTTAAGATTGGTTTGCGTCATGACAACACCGATGCGTTTCAGCGTTTCCGTTTCGCCCGTCCAGATGCTTTTCAGCATCGTGTCTGCCTCTTCCTGCGTGGTGTTATAAAAAGATGAGATATCCGCGGTACGCTCAGCCACTGCCATAGACATATCCGCTGCGCTCTGCCCTACAAGCCCCATACCAGCCGACATGGCCATATACGTGGATGCTGTGCGCTTTGCTGCAAGCTCGCTGATGCCGAGTTTTTTGATGGACGTTTTCGCCCATTCGTCAACCTGGCCAGACATCTCGCCGAAAGCGGTATCTACAACGTTCTGGACTTCTGTGAGATCGCTTGCAATTTGTACAGCCTGTTTTCCAAAATCAACGATTTTTTTTACTGCAAATGCTGCACCAATCGCCCCGGCAAATTTTTTCGCCGCTCTGGTCATGCCGCTGAGGCCCTTGTTATAACCGGTACTGTCTATCTTCGTATCAATCCGGATTGATCCGTCATATTTCCCAAGTGCCAAGGTCTGTCCCTCCTTACGAGAGCTTCCCATCGGCACAATGGCACTACTTGGGACTTTCTGTTATAATTTTTTGGCGGGCGTTTGTATTTCAAATTCTTTTTTACAGTGACGGGCCTTACATCTTACCCATACACCGCGGCATACAGCGGTATCGGATAGTACTACCGGCTGCTTATACCCACAAAACGGGCAGACAACTTTTTTTCCCTTCATTTTCGCCCTCTTTTTATTGACGTTTTTTGTAAAAGATTGTACAATTAAATAAATTTTGATTATAAGGGGTTGTGGATGGATGCAATGCAAAAATTGTGGCGCAGAACACAAGGACAATTTTTGCCCCGCTTGCGGCAACGAAACCGATTTGTCAGTTAACATAGCGCAAACAGCAGTACAGCAGCAGGCACAATTACAGCAACAACAAATTGCGCTGCAGAATCAGCAGCAGCTTGATATGCAGCGGCAGCAATTGGAGATGCAGCAGCAACAGCTTAATTTGCAAAAGCGAGACTTCGACGACCGTATGACCTGCCCGCGGTGCGGGAGCCATAACGTGCAGGTTCAGCTCACCGAAAAACAAAAAAAGCGCGGGTGTTTGATGTCTATTTTATGGATTTTTTTAGCCCTTTCAATCGTTGGATTGATAATATTGATTCCCCTTTTAACAAAAAAGGGGAGCAAAACGCTGACCTGGGCCGTATGCCAAAAGTGCGGTCATCGCTGGCGGGTTCGGTAGCAAAAGAGCTCCTCCGTTTTTCGGAGGAGCTCTTTTATTCCCCAAGAAGCTTTTTTAGGCGCTCCTGTTCTTTGATTTCTTCTGCGGTGTAGTTTGGGCGAAAATCAATTTGCTCCCGGTGCTCCGCGTAAAATTCTTTTTCCCATTTTTCCAGCTTTTTCCCCCTCGCTCGTTTCTGGCGGATAGATACCAGCGTTGCTAGTTGTCCGTCACCGATCGCGCCGTAATAAGCCACAAACGTCCACCAGTGCAAATATTCCAAGCCGCGGATATCCGCCCCGGTGATACGGCTTATATCAGTTACAATCGCCTGCCGGTCCTGGTCCCAATCTATCAGTTTTGGATGTGGTCTTCTGTCTTCATGTACTTCCTCTCCGCAGTTGATAAATACAGCCATAAACTGCATGGCTTCTTTCCACAGTTCAGGAGGGATGCTGTCAAAGTCCTCATAAAACAAGGACAAAACCACCTGCGACCGTGCAAAATCGGCAATTCCAGTGTCCTGCATTACTTTGATAACATCCAGTATGTCGCGGTAGTCTGTTACGATCTCGTATTCTTTTCCACCGAGTATTGCGCTGGTGGGAAGCGTCCATGCGTTCATCGCTGTTTTGCGCGGCGCTGTGCACGGTTCAGCTTGATTTCGTCCACCTTGCCTGTTGCATATGTTTTTGCTCCTGCTTGGACGATCGGCGACAGGGCCTCCAGCAGATTGGCTATAATACGCTTGCCGTTTCCTGCGACCGCCATAAGATTAGCTCCGCCCAGTAGCTTATTAAAATCGTTTTCTTCGCCAAATACGGTTGCAAGCGTTCTTTTTATATTTTGGTCAATATCCCGTGTGGCATTGAGCAGTTCGGTGCTTGCCTTTGTTTCGTCTGCATCCGGGGGTAGCTTTTTTACGCGAGCCTCATATTCCTGCTCCATTTTCTCGAGCTCCGGTAGCGCATCCATAAACCTTGCATATACATTAGGGTCAGACGGATTAAACCGGAGCACGCCGTTTCCATTGATATCATACTCTTTTATACCGGTATCAATTACAAGCCTTTCCATATAACAATTTCCTCCTTATTCAAGTAAAAGGGTGCAGGGAAGGACTGCACCCTTTCCTTTCATTCTCCCGGCGCTTCTTCCGTAAACGTTTTTGTAATTGGGTTAAAATACCCCTGCGTTTTAATTCCGGTGTAATGCAAGTTATAGGGGATCTGATACCCGGTGTTATCTCCGCCGTAGCTCGTTACCTCAATAACGGCTCCCTCCTTAATCGCCGGGTAAGCGCCATTTGTTTCGGTCTCCCAAAGCTTCACTTCGATAATATCAGTGTTGCAGTCGTCTAACACGAGATCGTTATCAACGATGCTCTGCAGGCGTGTAAACAGCTTTGTTCCTTTTTCAGCATAATAAGGTTCCACCGTTGCGCTCTTTTCATAGCTTGACAGTGTAACTGACGTTTCGCCGAGGATATTTTTCTTTTTGTCCACGGTGGCCGAGAGCTCCACGTTGTATTCTTCGAGGTCCTTACCCATACGCTCATATTCCGGCGTTCCGGATGCCGCAGGGGCCGTACAGTTGATATAATGCGCAAGGTATTTTCTTTCAATTTTGCCCATGTGTTACGCTCCTTTCGTGTATTTTTTTATGTAGGTAATATTGATTTGGATTTGATATAACCCCGTTTGTCCGTCCGGGTCCATCTGATAAAGCATTCCGTTTTGTGCGGTAATACGCTCCAGGTCGGGGTCATCCCCAAAAATAGGGGCGGCACCTGTGCGTACCTGTTCTTCAACCCAGTCCGCAAATTCGTCCAAAAACTCCGTGTTTTCCAACCGGGCGACATCATCAATCGTCCAATCCCGCGCATACAGCACCACGTTGTACTGTTTGGTTTTGGTGATATTCCCGATGATGTCCTCCTTTACGTCAACATCGGAGCATCCTGTAGGGGCAATTCCATAGTTCCCTGCCGTTTCGTCTGTCCAGTCGATATGCTGACCATCCGCAAACTGATCGAGCAGCGGGCAGGTGGCGAGCCAGTTACGCACTTTCGTGATAATTGCCATTTACTTTCCTCCTGCAATTTTTTTTGCTCCTGCAATGATTGTCGATCCTTTGTCCGCCTTCATCCGCTCAAACCAATATGCGCCCCTCTGCGGAGCACCATTGTACGTGAGGGGGCGCTCTGTGAGTACCTTCGGTGCGGGACCGACCATCACCTTACCGTAATATTGATACCTTGCATATGGGGCAATCCACTGCACGAGGCCGCTGCCTATTTTCGTTCCCAAAGTCCCTGATTTAATTAGCATACTCGACCGCATGGGAGTATATGGTGTACTGTGGCGTAAAACTTCGCTGTCAACAAACTTCTGCGCGCGGCTGTACCGTGCGTTTGCTTCCGGGGCAAGGCCGGGATTCCAAGTAAGGCGACATGTCGTCTTTCCGGTCTTAATGACCGTGCCTCGCGGAGTTTTAATCTCGCCGCTCACTTGGCATACACCTCCCAATGCTGCATTGCAGGACTTCCAAAGTCATATCGTTCGGCACTGGTGATTGTAAATGTGGCTCCCTGTGTCACGAGTTCCCGGATCGGATGGCTATCAGATGGCTCAAACGCATTGTTTCCGTGCAGCAGATAACCCTTCACACCATCCAGATCTGCGGAAGATAGAGGCAAAAACACCCGCACGCTATCCACTGCCGTGCTTCCGGTTTTGTTGATATTCATCCCTCGCGTATCCTCCCAGTGGCATTTGTCGCAGTAGATACGCTTATAATTTTTGCCGTCCTGCGTAAGGTACAGCGTGCAGGCTGCATTTGTGAGCATCAAAGCACCCCCGCGTATCGGAGAGGGTCGGACCGCGGCAAGTATAAATCCGCCGCAGCCCTTTTCTCCGTTTCAAAGCGCATGGCCGCAGTTGCGGCATCCTCATAGGTAACTGACTGGCTCCCCACGCTTTCGCTTTTTACGCCTTCCGCGCGGGCAGCGGTTTCTGTGTTGCGGTGTTGTATGGTTTCTGCTACTGCGCATACCGCCATCTTGACACTGTCCGTTATCTCGGCGCCGCATCTTAACCGGCCAAATGTCAGCACATCGATGTATGCGGATGCTTCTATACAGAGTTTTGGCCACTCTTTTTCACTCGTTAGTTTCCCACGGTACATATCGGTATAGTACTGATATGTTGCATACATCGTAATACCACCTTTTTAGTTAGCGGGCAGTGTGATAGACTGGCTTACCGCTGCAGATCCGACCGTTATGTTTGCCGTCTGCGGAGTGTATCCTGCCTTTTTAATTTTGACTGGATAAGTACCCGCGCGCAGACTGAACACTGCCTTACCAGAGTTATCTGTCTTCTGGCGGGATCCGTTGACGTCAACCACAGCCCCCGCCACAGCTGCAGGAGTTTCTGCGTTGTCCTTAACCGTAAATGTCACAGTCTGCGCGGTATACGGAGTGGTCGCCTCAATATACGCAAACGGCACAGTCAGTCGATTTTCGTCCATGCGAGTTGCAGGATTAGGCAAAGCCCAGCCCATGCGGAACACTACCCGGATCGCAATCATATCCTGCTGCGCAAGCGAGTAAATGATCTGATTAGTAGACGGATCAACAATCGTTGCCTGATCCAAAATCTTGACCGTCACATCTTGGCGGATAGAATATACAGCCTGAGAGAAATCGCCTGCAACCATCTGCGCCACAGACGTATCAAAGGCCCCGTTGAGCGGAAATTGCATCGATACTCCGTCAAGGGCATACGGGGTAGCGCCCTGCATATCTGTTTTAAAAAGCGGACGCCCATCGTTATCCTTTAACCCGCGCAGCGCCGCACGCGTTTGCATGGAGGCGATAACCCCGGTCGCCATTCTGCCGGCAGATTCTATTTTTGCGAAGAGGCCGTTTGCACCAAGCAATGTGTCGTAAGTGATGCCGCCGGATACGTTGTTTCCGGCCTGTCGAGCAAGGGTGATAATGTCGTTCTGCCATTCGGCGGGGCGATTGACGCCAAAGATCGCGGCGCTGTCTACGCGCTGCCCGATCGCCTCGTTAATGCGCGGTGTAACCTCGCCGATGATATCAAAGCTCGCGTCATCAAGCACCGCCTCCGGGATCGGGACGATAACGGCGAGTTCTGCGGCTGTGAGATATACGTTATCCCAGGCCTGCTTGCTGGTCTGCTTATGCCCTGTGTCACCATTGACCCAATATGCCATCGGTAGCATATCAAGCACGGGGATGCGCGTCTGCTTGCTCGTCATGTTCGGCAATTTACGTGCCATTGATAAAAATACGGACTGTTTGGGCGCGTCCTGGAAAATCGTATTGACGACCTGCTCCTGGATGAGCGCCTCTGCTTCTGTTCTGTTGATGGGCATAGTTTACTCCTTTCCAAATACCGCCCTTAGAGCGGCGTTTGCGCGGTCTTTCCCGCTGTCCATGTTTTTGGTTGGGCCTTTTGTACCCCGCGAAAACTGCGGGGGAGTTTTGCGCACAGCGGGGTATTCCTCAGCTGCGGCTTCTGCCGCCTCTTTGAGCCCCGTCACTGTGCCGTCATCTGATACCTTAACGCCGGATAAATCGATCACTTTTGATAGCAATTTGTGGTCGTACCCATCAAGAGCACGCATTTCTGCTTTTATCAGGAGGCCGTTTGCCTTCTGCACAGTAGCGGCCTGCGCTTGATTGCTGTTTTGCTGATAAGTTGCCAGTCGCGCGTTAAGGTCCCCAAGCTCTTCGCCATCCTTCACACCGAGCACTGTTCTCAGCGCGGTTTCGTAAGATTTTGCACACGTCCGGTATCCGGCTGATTCTCCGCGCAGGGCAGACACATAATCCTCTGTGTATGTCTTTCCTGCAACGGGCGGATCGGTATTATTCGGGGGATTGTTTTCTGGGTCTGCAAAAAGTTGTACATTAGGTTTCAGCATCTGGCTGTTCCTCCTTTGCGGTTCTGCCGCATATATAAAAGCACAGCCTCCAGGGCTGTGCTTTCTGACCGATTTAATTTTGCGCATAAAAATACCGCCTTGAGATTACAAAGCGGTTTAGTCCGTCAAAGATTAGGATCGTATTTTTTATCAGCAGATATGGCCTTTTGCGCCTGACCACGACCAAATCCTCTCACCTGTACGCGGGCAGAATCGTTATCAAGACCTGCTTTATGCAAAAATTCCTTCAGTGTTTTTTCCTGTTTTTTCAGTCGCACAGCGGCGCTGTTAAAATCGTTGCGTAGCGCGTTGCGCAGATCATCGTTTTTGGAGGTCTTGATCCCTTCCTCGATTCCCACCAGTTCACGCTTTGTTGTGCGGATTGTGCGCTCCATTTTTCGTTGTTTCTGCATCGCTTCGTAAAGCGAGATGTTTTCGCCATTAATCGTGACGCTTGCATTATTCATTCGCTCAATCTCGCTGCGCGGGTAGACAGATTCCGATACCCCCTCAAAAAAAGGGAACCAGTCATGTCTACAATTCCACCCTTTAAATCCCGCGCCTGTACCATATCCTATAGTGCCAAGGCTAAGATATCCCTTTCTCCCCGACAGGCTTACGACCTTTCCCTGCCATTCGGCATGGGAGGGGCGAGCCCCCGCGTGTGCGGTAATCTCCATGAGATCGCATCCCATATCCTCTGCATAGGCAAGCCCGATTTGCCCGGTTGTCTGCCCCACTCCTGTGAGGACAGCCCGACGGACAGCCACATCCAACCGGTCAATATGCCCGCTGGGATATGCCACTTTTGCGCCGTCACATGCGGCACCGCGTATCGCCTGCCGGATCGCCGTTACATAATCAAACGCGCCGCTTTCGATCTGCATTTCCGCCATTGTGGCCACACGGATATATGTCTGCTGGGCTTGGCTCGCGGTTGTCATTGTGAGGTTGTGCAAGTAACCGTTTGTTTTACTCAACCCCGCATTCAGCACTCCTAAAGCGGCGGGGGACATTTTCAGCGGCGGGGGAGAGAGCCCAGCCGCTTCATAAATTCGCTTGTCGTATGTTGTTGCTGTAATCCCTGCGTCCTCAAAGATCATGCGTACCTGATTTTCGGAGGCATTTGATATCTTTGACGCCTCTTTTATGATCTCATCGTACAGCAGCCCACTATCCTGCGCGCGTAGTATTTGCCAGCGTGCGGATTCCGTCATGGTTTCTGCTTTTGCCAAACGGCGGACGATATCCCGCACAACCGCCTGATCTAACGCAGAGTATAACTCCACAATATCATCGGATACATGATCGAGGTATACCGGATCGAGCATCAGGGGTCACCCTCTTCAAATCCAAAGGGATTACTGAGATTACTTCCCGCCTCATCTGCTATTTGTTTTGCCTCATCTTCACTATATCCCTCGAACTCCACTAAATATCTCCACATTGGGAATTTCCCCGCCTGCACATATTGCCAAAATAGTTGCTTTCTCGCCGCGGGGTCATTGACGATACTGTCATCCCAGTCATATGTGATTTCGTACTCTCCCGATGGGGAGAGGTGGTACTCGGTTGCGAGTTTATCCATTGCATATACAAGATCATCAACAGCGGTTTCAACCGCCCGTTGGATGCTTTTTATCGTGCAATATGACCGCTGTTTACTGGCCCGCACTTCCTCCGCGGTTTTATCCACCGTCTGAGGATCGGATAAAGTGCCATACGCCAGACCGCAGGCAAACTCTATCCTTTGCAGGATCGTGTTAAATCCCCGTTTAATTGATTCATCTCGCAGCGCAGGAGAAAAGATGTTATAAAAATTAGCGTCTTTTGTTTCAAGCCGCCGAAATAGCCTTTCTTTTCCGTGCGGGAGTGTTTGCTTCCCATTCTGTGCGGGTTGCAGATAATCCGCGGCCGCGTCAATAGCAAGTTCCCCGCCCTCAAACTCCCACAGATACCGTCCATACTGTTCATCCGCGTCTTTTATAAGCATTTCCACCGGCCCGGAGTAAATAGATACACCAAGCGGAGAATGGCGGTCAATCCTGTTTGCAAAGGGCATTTTGAGGTATCCAAACAAGGGGCGGTCAACATTATTAAACGTTACATCCTCGGCAATTTGTTTCCATTCCGGTACGGATTCCAAACTTATTTCTTTTCCGATGGATGCCGCGTTGCTGCTCGAAAACGCTTTGTTTTGTACGGTATGTATTCCGGCCGCGTATTCATGTCGCTCTAGTCGAGTATAAATTGTGTTTCGGCGCACAAACTGGTCAACAAATATGGCACCTGTCATCCTGTTTGACGTATCAAACGACGTCGGATAAAAGCAATCCCCCTGTACAATATCAACAATGATACGATCATCCGCCACATACGGCTTAAAGATAATCCCTCCAAGCGCAGCGCCGAGCTCCACACTGTTTTCCAGTGTATCTTTAAACAATCCCAATTGGATGTTTAAAAAGTCTGCGCGCGGACTGCCTGTAACCTCCAGTTGTGATTCCATTGTTACCATTTTGGCAACCTCTGACGCGATTCCGGCAGGCAATCCGATGCTTTTTACTTGCTTTCCTGCCCACGGGGGCCTGCCCTCATACTCGGCTGCCCAGCGGGTAATAGCACCCTCCATTTTGTCGGAGATAATGATATCAACATTTTCCTCGCGATCATCTCCAAACAAATTTGTGAGCATACGCCGCAGCCATTTCATCATTTGCCCAAACATTATCGCACCTTCCATTCTGCCCAGCGGAATTCACGTGCCAGTATCGTATAGCAAAAATACCGGATATCGTCCATCGCGTGATCGTTTTCTTTCAGCACTGCATCACTGTTCTTTTTTTCATCCCATCGGTACAGTCCAAATTCACGGATCGAGTCCACACATGATTCATGGATTTTTACCATCCCTGCACTAAGCAGGGATGAAGTAACCCGTATCCCATCCAGTACGTCGTTATCTGCGGGCCATGCATAATACTTGTTATGCCGCCGGATGGTCTCCATAAAGCTCGCCGCCGAAGGGTCCACTATCACTTTGCGGATATAATATCCTTCCGTCAGCTTTTCGAGCGCGGAATAATATTCCTCATCCGTCAACTGTCCGTCTTTTCGCCCGTCGTGATACCACTCCTTAATACGGGTTGCACAGTTTTGTTGTACACACCATAGCCCCATTGAGCACGGGTTTAATGTGCCATAGTCGACGCTGACAAAAAACTGACCGTCCATGCCTTGGATAGGTCCCCGCATAATATGCGATTCGGGGCTGTCGGTAAACTGCCGGTATACACGCCCTTCTGCAACGACCCACTCGCCGCGGATGTAGCGGTCATAAAACACGCCGCTGTACATGGCCTCGTACCGCTGCCTGATCTTGTCTGAGAGTGATAGATTATCGGACATCGTAAAGTGCAGGTGCAGGATGTTGCGCTCCCGGCATTTTAAAATCCACTCCTGATAAAACCAGTGGCTTGGCCCTTCGGGGTTACAATTAAACCAAAATTTTGAGCCTTCTACCGAGCAGCGCGCCAGCGCCTGCTCCACGAAGCTCTGGGGCATGAGTGCCACTTCATCGAACAGCACGCCCGCGAGCGTGATGCCCTGGATAAGCTGATAGCTGCTCTCATCCCGCCCGCCAAACAGATAAAATGTGTTTTTCTTTCCGGCGACGGATACCACGATTTTGTTTTCTGCGCGATGCTCTTTAAACTTAAAAATCCCCACAAGCCACGTGGGGAGATTGCTGGTCACATTGCGGCGCAGGCTCTCAATGGTCTTGCCGCATAATGCAAATTTTTGATTATCAAACCGGTACATGGCCCACATGACAAATCCCACTGTCATAGCAATGGTTTTACCTGACCGGATGGACCCGTCGCAGATGATGCCGTCGTAATCCTTAAATCTCGGCCTGTTCCACCAGGTTATCGCTATGTTCTGCCGCTTGCTCAATCTCTCGTATTTCATTTGCCGTCACGTCCTCCCCGGTATCTTGCCCGATCACATCAAGGATGTTATTTTCCTGCGTGCTGGTGCTGGCGTTATTATCAAACAGCCCCAAGTGCTTCCCGAGGTCTTCCAGGGCTCGTAGCTTATCGTGTAGCTTGATTTCCACTCCATATGGCCCTTCCTTTATGCTTCCGATCGCGCTGATTATATCATCGGGCATTTCGTCCGTTGGTAGCACCTTTACCCGGTTGAGGCCCTTTGCCTCGATTTTTACGGCATCGGTCACATTCGCAAAGGCAATTTTGGCAAGCTCCTTTATAACCTTATCCTGCGTTATCTCGGTCCGTTCTTCGCGTTTTTTTATGCGCTCCCTTAACATCTCTTGGATTTCAGCCTTTTTCAGGTTTTCACTCCCCAGAGAGTACGCCGTTTTTTTGGAGTATCCTGCCCTTATTGCCGCCTGTGTGGCGTTAAAGTCTTTGAGGTATTCGTTTACAAATGCCTTTTGCCTCTCATTCAATGCCACTGTGTTTCACCTTCTTATTCTAGCAAAAACTCTTTGTAAAAATTAAAGAGTTTTTCATCCTTTTCAAAACTGAACTGCTCCATGTTGGGGTTTTCGTTGAGATTAGACGACGTCTCAATAACGTATTTGCCCTTATCTGTATCGAGCAATATTATCTTTGAGTGGTTGTTGCGTACTATAGCTGTCCATCCATTTTCCCGGCAGGACTGTGTGAGCGCGTCATAATACCGATACGACTTCCCGAGATCGCTGTCGTTTTTCATTATGCTGCCGACAATAAACGTTGCTTTTTTTAGTTCGCCCGAATCATGCAGGCGATTAAGTATCTGTAAGTGCTTTTTACCTATGCGCAGGGACGATACCACCATTTCTTTGATTGTGGTCCTCTGCGCAACAAAGACGATAAACGCAATGGAGCTAAATCCACCACAGGATACATACTTCTGCACCTCGTCGGTGGGCAGTTCCGTGTTCAGCTCTTCCAAATTCGATACTTCGCGGACAATGTTAAACCGCTTTCTTTTTTGGGGGAGCTTTATGATCTCGTTCTCCATTTTTGGCCTTCCCCCCTTTATAAAACGGGCAGCGTTGCCAGAAGCACCACGCCACCCCGCACTTATCCAGGTTACTGTATGCACACTTGCCGTTTTTGG